>QHUV01000098.1 GCA_003222065.1 Gemmatimonadota bacterium
GACATCGCCGGCAGCATGCGTGCGAGTCCGCGGACCGCGATCTCGCCATAATGAGGGTCGAAGCGGGGCGGCCACACGAACGGACGCTCGGCAATGTCGTACGTCCAGATGACGTACAGCTCGTCGCCGTACGGGCCGTCCACCGGCCGGACGTGCACGCCACCGGGAAAGGTCGCCAACAGACGACGGTCATCCTCGTTATGCAGGAATCGCTCGCGCTCGGCGTCGCTCCACGGCAGATCGACGGGATCGTTCCAGATGAGAAAGGGAATGGCCCGAGAGACGACGCCTACCCGGTCGCGTATCGTGAGCTTGGCGTGCAGCTCGTGAAAGACCGGCAATTCGAGGTCGAGCATACGTGCAACGTCAGGCAGACCGGGGCCGGCGGCGATGGCGACGCGCTCGGTGGCAATCGTGGCGCCGGAGGCAAGCCGGACGCCACGCACGCGACCACCGTCGACCTGGAAGCCAGCCACACGATCACGCGCGAACGTGGCGCCGGCGCCGAGGGCGCGCTTGAGCATCCACGCGCCTAACGCGACGGCATTGAGCCAGCCAGCGCGACGGACGTGAAGCGCGGCCCTGACGTCGCCGGCGAGTCCTGGAAACGCGCGTCGCGCCGCCGCGCCGCGGAGAAGGTCGGCGCCGTTAGGCTGACCCGCATAGCCCTCGAGCGGCGCCGGCACATACGTTGAGACGGCCGACGCATGGTCGCGCAGCTCGCCCATACCGAACGCCGACACGTCGCGTGCCGTTGCGCGCAACCGCTCGACGCCTTCCTCGTCCGCCGTCACGAACACGTAGCCGCGCCGATTGAGCCGAAACACGTTGCCACTTTCTTCGGCCATCTCCTCGAGCAGGTCGATGCTGCGCGTCATGTAGCGGAGCATCGTCGCGTCGGGACCCGGCCACCAATTGCGATACGCCTGCGTACCCTTGTCGCTCGTGAGTGTGAGCGGCTCGCGCTCGTCGATGAGAACGACGCGCCGAACGGCGCGTCTCGACGCCAAGTGATAAGCGAGAGCGGTACCGGCGATGCCGGCGCCACAGATGACGACGTCGGCGACGTCAGGCATGGATGCGCCCACCAGCCTTCATGAAGTCTCCCCGGTGCCGCGGTCGCAATGTGGATAGTGCAGCGGCCGCCAACTCCAGAAGACACTAGGCGATGGACAGCATCACATCAACCGCGGTCGCGCAGATCGGCGTCGAAGTCCTCTTCTCCTGCTTTCTTTGGGTGCTTGAACTTGTCGTTTCCTTCCGGCCCCGTCGGATCGGCGTCCGTGCCCCGCACGTTGTTTCCAATGTGCTCGTGCCAATCGCCATTAGGCGACCCGCCGCCGGGCTCGTCGTCGGCGATGCCAGCGCTCCCACAGGAAGCCAAGCAGCCATCCGGTTACGAAGCCCGCGACCGCGCCAAGGGCTGCTGCCTTGCCGACGACCCAGATGAACCAGAAGAAGCCGCGCGCTGGATCGAGCCGCCTAACGCCGCGCAGGATGAGTATCCACTGATGCGCGCCCTGGCTGAGCGCGGCGAGAATGCCACCCGTAATAGCCAAGCCCGCCGCCAAGTCCTCGCGGCGGCTGCGATAGTACGATTCTGGTCGGCGCTGCCGCTGGAAAAACCGAATCGGCAAGAGATCTCCCGCTCACGGCTGATCGGCCCGTCGCTGCCGGCTCTAGGCTGGACTCGCTTTCGACGTCGTGATGCCGACCGCGGTGCAGAATAGCTCGAATGCCAGATCTCGACGTCCGCCCGACAGTACGGATCACAAAATGCACAGCTCGTTCGCGAATGTCACAGACGGAGGAACGGATGTCGACGAACGAACGCGCGGAAGGGGATTATTCACTGACCGAGCCGGAGAGCGCGCCACCGGGCAAGGGCACGTCCGAGCGCGTCATCCGTGATGCCGATACCGTGGGCGAAAGCTCGGGCGGATTTCTCGGAGCCGTAACCGGCATGTCGATTGGGGCCGTCGGCGGGCCGGTCGGGCTCGTCCTCGGCGGAATCGCCGGCGCGGTCGGAGGCTGGTGGGCCGGGAAGGGCATCGCCAGCGCGATCACGAAGCACGACGAGATCGCTTTTCGCCGCAATTTCGAGAGCTCGAAGAATCGACCGGCCGATCGTACGTACGAGGACGTGCGGCCAGCGTACGTCGCGGGCCACCTCGCGGGCCGCAATCCCGATTATGAGGGCCGCTCCTTCGAGGAGGTCGAATCCGATCTGCGCTGTGGGTGGGGCACCGACATCGTGCGCCGCTGCGGCGAGTGGCCGGGTGTGCGTCGTTATGCACACGCGGCGTTCGACCACGCGCGTGGCAACCCGGTGTCAGAGGTCGACGCCGACTAGTCGCGCGCTCGCGTCCCAGAGCCGCTGTCGCGCGGCGCCGTCGCGCGCCGCGCGCGGCGTGCGGACCGGCCGGCCGCCCAACGTCAGGCAGTATCCCTCGCTCGGTAACGTCGCTGTCGCGCTGTCGGCGACGGCGCGACCTGCGTCGTTAGGCGAGAGAAAGAGCGCGCGCCAGAGCGGACGGAGCCAACGGGCGCGCCACCACCAGCGCTCGCGCAACAGGTCCGTCGCCACCAGCCCGGGATAGACGCATACGGCCGTCACGCCGGTCCCGGCCAATCGTTCGGCGAGGGACGCCGTGAACATGATATTGGCGAGCTTCGATTGGAGGTAGGCGCGCGTCCCGTTGTAGCGCCGCGCGCTCTGCAGGTCGTCGAGGTCGATTCTTCCCCAGCGCGCGAGCGAAGAGGAGACGGTGACGACGCGCGCCGGCACGCCAGCGCGGAGCGCGGGCAAGAGGAGGTGAGTGAGCAGGAACGGCGCGAGATGATTGACCGCGAGCGTGGCCTCGATGCCGTCGGCGCTCACTTTCCGCCGGACGTGTTGCACGCCCGCATTGTTTACGAGCAGTTGGATGCGCGGCCAGCGTTCCCTGATCTCCGCAGCCGCCGAGCGAATGGAGGTGAGCGAGGAAAGATCGCAGCGGATCGTGCTGCCCGCGTCGCGTCCGAGTGTCACGACGGTCGCGCCACGTCGCGCCAGCTCGGCCGCCGCGGCCTGACCGATGCCGCGGCTCGCGCCGGTAACGACGCATACGTACGTTGACGAGCCGCTACTCCCTTCACTCACGCGCGTAGTCGCGAAGCATCGCGGAGAAACTTAAGTGTCCGGTCTCATTCGGCTTCTCGCCATTCTACTGCTCGCCGGCGCGGCGCTGCTTGGCGCGGGCGCGGCGTTGCATCCGATGCTCACCGGCGATGCCGCGGCGCAGCTGCGTACGATCGCGACGACACCGTATTGGCGCGCGCTACATCTGGCGATGCTTGCCGGCTCGGGATTCATCATCGCCGGTGTGTGGGTGCGACTGGTGAGCGATCACTCAATGGCGGCGGTGCTCGTGGCGGCGCTCGCCCTTGTGTCGATTGGGATTGCGCTCAACGCGCTGAACATCGCCTTTATGGCGGGCTCCGGAACGCACATGGCCGCCCTCTTTTCAAGCGGCCGCGCGGAGATCGAAAGCGTGTTCGAGGCGACGCATCCGATTGGCTTGATGGCGGCGCGATTCGGGAACTTCATCGTCGCGCTCGGAGCGGCTGCACTCGGTTGGATCGAGTGGCACGACGCGACGCGTCCGCGCTGGCTGGCCTGGCTCGCCTGGCTCGCCGCCGGCGGAGGTTTCATCGGCGTGCTCTTCTTCGACGAAGCCAGCCGGTTTGCGCTGGCGGCGGTGGGACTGCTCTCCGGCTGGGAAGTCGCCACGGCCGCGCTGGCGTTGCGCCGCACCGTGCCGTCCAATTCTACTCGTTAGGCGTCGATCTTCGCTTTGAGATTCTTGGCGAAGTACACGCCGATAGCCGTGCCGACCATACTGAGCACGAACGCGGTACCAGTCCCGGCGAGGGCGCCGAGGTACCAGCCAATCGTGCCGCCGATGAAGGCGCCGAGGGTAGGGAGCATCACTATTGAGACGCGCGGCCCTGGCGGCGCGTTTCTAGTAGATCGTAACCCAAGATGGTGATAGCAGGAGTGGGGTCCACAGGGGCGTTATGGCAATATTGGCATAACGCCCGCTCGATCACCCGCCTGCTGCAATTCGCTCGTTCAGAGGCAACGGCATGCACGTCGTCGTTCCATACGGCACACCGTTCTGGTCGTTGCCGACCTTCCACGGAATCTTGAAGCGGAGCAAGTCATTGTATCGCTGACCGCCTTCCATGAAGAACTCACGGTTACGCTCGTCCAACACGAGGGCCTTGATCGACGCATCATCTGATGGTCCCGTGTACTGCGGCAGCTGCAGCTGTGTTCTTCGCGCATTGATGATCCCAACCGCGGTCGCCCCCTTCAGGGCCTCGGCGCGAATGAGCTGTGCCTCGATGTAGCTGGCGAGGCGCATCGGATCGGCGCGCGAGAAATTCTTGTTCGTAATGACATACAGATCCGTCACGCCATCGAAGGCGTTTGGCGGCAAGCCGACGTCTGGCCCGGCTGCTACCTGAACCCGAGGATCGGGCTGCCCGCCGACGGTCAGGGCGCGGTACTGGGGGTCGACCGAGGCGTTACCAAACTCTGAAAGGCTGGTCCATGCGTCGTTCCACCGAGTATCTGCATCGACGCTCCGCGTCACGAAAAACTCGAAACCGGGAGTGACCAGCGCCGCGTCGGCCGCCGCTCCGGCTGCATTGCCGCGATCGAGCCGCACCCGTGCTCGACCCACAGAGACGAGGTTCAGGAGCTCCGTCTTGGCTGTCCCAGCTGACATGGCGTTGATGAGCGTGAGCGCTGCATCGAACTTGCCCTCCGCTATCGCGAGCACTTCGGCTGGTGTGTGAATGCTCTTTTCCTTGTTGAAGCGCATCGCACAGAACCCCTCACCGAGCAACGTGTACGCGTAGGCGCCGAATGCCGCAACGCGCGCCCGCAGCGGCGCGAGAGGAACCGGCGACTGGGCGTCGGTCCAGCCCTGCAGACGCGCGAGAATGTCGTCGGCCTGGAATCGAGCGGTCTGTAGCGGCGTGTACGCGCCCAAAAACCCGGAGCACGACGTCTGCTCGTTACTCGTGTCGTCTTCGTTGATCTTCTTCGTGCCCCAGTTCTTTGCGTTCAGGTTCCCGGACGCACCGAGGAATTGATCCGAGAGTATCGACGTCGATGCGACGTAGTTACTGAATGCGCACTCGAAATCCGCAACGACGCTCGCGGCTAGCGTTGGCGCGGTGATGGGATCGCCGAGCAAGTCAGTCGGAATTCGCCCAGGGAGTTCGACCTTGAGCACGTCGGAACAACCCGCCGCCGACAAGAGTGTCAGGAGGGCTCCGGCTAGTAACGATGACGCGCGCGTCGGCTTGGATCGATCGAAGATATTTCGCATGGTCGGCTCGATTCCGTGTCTGGTTAGAATGAGAACCGGACGGTGGCAAGGAACCGGCGGAACTGCGGCCAGGATTCCTGGGTGTATCCGTTGGACAGGTTGGGATCACCATAAAAGTTCGGTGCGTTGGAACGGACCTCCGGGTCTTGCCCGAGCGCGCCAAACTTTCGGGACTGCGCTCGCCAGATCGTTGCGAGGTTGGCTCCGGTGAGGGTTACGGCGGCGCGGCTCGCACCTAACGAGCCGGCCCAGTTTCCGGGAAGCTCATACGTCAGAGAAACGTTGCGGATCTTGCCGAAGCCGGCCTTCATGATACCGGCCGCGCCAAAGTTCCCGGTCGCCTGGTGCGCGACAACGATCGGATCCGTCCCCTCTACCGCAGCCTTCGAGTCGTTGAAGAAGACGTGCTGGGCACCGACGTTGCCGTCGTCCACGTAATGCCCGCCCTGGAACTCGGCGACGCCGTTGAGTGTGAACCGTCTCCAGGTAACGTCCGCTCCGAGCGCGCTGAGCCAGGTGGGGATCGGGCTGCCGAAGTAGAGGAGGGGGGCGTTGTCGCACGGTATGACGCTTCCGTTGCCCCGGCTGAAGTTCGAGCCGCCCTCACACATGATGTTGGTCACGCTGCCCGGCGCGGTGAGCGTGGCGCTCACGATCCGTTTGTAAAAGAACGAGCCCACCGGAAAGCCGGCGGCATTGTAGGCACCCGTCAATTGGCCGACGCCGGTGTTGGGAATCGGCGTGTCCTGGCCAAGCACGTCGATCCTGTTCTTGTTGGTGGCAATCGAGCCCCGCAGATTGACGCGCAAATCATTGCGAATGACGGGCGAACCGGCGAGCGCCAGCTCGACGCCACGATTGCTGAACTGACCAATGTTGATGAACTGATTTCCGGGGAAGCCGCTCGACGGCGAGTTCACGGCCGTGAAAATGCCGTCCTTGGTGAGCTTGTTGTAAAACGTGAATTCGACGGAGAGGCGATTTCTCAGGAGACTGGCGTCGAAGCCCGCTTCGAGCTCGCGCGTCACTTCTGGTTTGAGATCGGGATTGCCGATGCTGAGCGGCGTGACAGTCGGGGTGCCGGCTGCGCCAACGGAAGGCCCGTAGGTCTGAATCGCCGCGAACGCGTTAGGCTGCTGACCAGCCTTGCCCCATGCTCCCCGCAGTTTCAGCGTCGACAGCAATGAGGACCGTGGGAAGAACGACTCGTCGGAGAGCACCCAGCTAGCGCTGAACTTTGGATACACAACGAAGTTGTAATTAACGCCGAATGCACTGTTGTCGTCCCCTCGCACGGCGCCAGTCACGAAGAGACGGTCGTGCCAGGAGAGTTGCTCCTGCAGGTAGGTGCCGAATGTCTTGTTCTCAAGGTTGAAGTTCGGGTCTTCGAAACCCTGGCGGAGGCCGCCGCCACTCACGGTGTTGACGCCGCGGATCGGGAAGGATCTTCCGGACCCGGAGATCTGCGTCAACTTCTTCGTGTAATACTGGACTCCGGCCGAGCTCTGAGAGACAAGATTCGCGGGGAGATTGGCCGTCGCGGTCGCGGAATAATCGCTCGTGATGAATGAAGATTGATCGTTGGCGACGAACTTCTCCCCTTCGGGGATTCCGAAGTTGGGGTTGCTCCCCCGCGGGAAGTACAGCGACGACGCGTCGTTGGTGAAGTCTCCGCCTAACGTCAACCGATGGTTGAGCCAGTGGACCGGACGATGGTTGAAGGTGAGCCCGAGCCGGCTCCTGTCGACATTGTCGAGCCCTTCGATCTCCTTGAACGCTTCCGGCGTGACTCCAGCGAGATAGCCGCGTCCGGCTTCGTTAGGCCCAAGCCCGGGAGCAGTACAGGAGTTGTTCGGGCACGCCCAAATCAGATACGTCGTCATCGGCTGCGTCGCCGACGCGCTGCGGGTCTTCGACCGCGTGTAGGCCAAGTTCAGGTCGACTTTGAGCTTCTCACCGGAGAAGTAGCTCAGATTCGACGTGCCATTGAGCTTGTTCTGCCAGTTGTAGCTGACGATGCCTTCATCGCGATCGTAGTTGCCGCTGAAGAAGTACCGAATGGCGTCGGTACCGCCCTGGAGCGACATGCCGCCGCCAACAGGATGTCCTGTCGAGAACGGCGAGCCAAAGCCGCGTGCTTCGTCGTTTTTGATCAGGTTGAGATGCTGTACCACGTTGTTGGCGTCCCTGTAGTAGACACCCTCATAGAGCTTCTCCGGACTCGGTAACCAGTTCGCGCCGGCGCGAAGCTCCGTCGACCAGGTCGGGCGCCCGGCCGCGCCGCGTTTCGTGATGATCTGAATGACGCCATTTGACGCCTCCGTGCCGTACAACGTCGCGGCCGACGGACCTTTGAGCACCTGGATGGATTCGATGTCGTTAGGATCGATGTCGTTGATCCGCGACGGCGTGTCGCCGCCGCCACTGAATGCGACGCTGTTCGAGCCCGCAGTGTTGTCCGCCCGGACGCCGTCGATGAAAATGATCGGCTCCGAGCTCAAGCTGAGTGAGCTCACGCCACGAATGCGGGTGACGCCACCGGTGCCTAACTGGCCACTCGCACGCTGAACCTGGAGGCCGGGGACGGCGACCGAGAGCGCCTCCTGCACCCCTTTGCTCGGCATGACCGCTTGCGTCTGCGACATGTCGAGCACACCGACGACGTTGCCGAGCGCCCTGATCTGCGTGTCGCCCGCCTGACCGGTTACAACCAGCTCGTTGAGTCGGAGTACGCTCTTGCCGAGTTGGATCGATACGTTGGTCGCGCCGACGGACGCTATCTGAGTGGTAGGCTGGTAGCCAAGATGGCTCACCACCAACGTGACGGTTGTCCCGGTGAG
>QHUV01000099.1 GCA_003222065.1 Gemmatimonadota bacterium
AGAAAGGCATCCGTCTCTCAGGCACCGATCTCGACATTGCAGTGAGCACTGAAGTCGCTGCTGACATCGAGACATCTGGCGCGATTACGATTCCCGCAAAGAAGCTGAGCGAGATAGCGCGTGAGCTCCCGCCATCACCGGTAAAGATCGCCGCCGTGGGTGAGCAGCGTGTGACGCTGGACTGTGGTCGGTCGCATTTCAAAATCCTTGGCCTCCCTCGTGACGAGTTTCCGTCGTTTCCGGCTGTTCGCTTCAGCGACAGTTGGCGCATTCGCTCCGGCGAGCTGCAAAAGCTCATCACGCACACCTCGTTTGCGGTCTCGACCGAAGAAAGCCGGCCGATCCTGAATGGCGTGCTCTGGGAACTTCGGCCCGAGATGATGCGCATGGTTGCGACCAACGGGCATCGTCTGGCGAAGATGGAGTTGCCAATCAAGACTGCGGCCGCTCCATCCAGCGATCTCATCGTGCCACCGAAGGCACTCGAGCAAGTTCGTCGGTTATTTCCCGAGGATGAGGAGCTCGAGATCGCGCGCGGCGAAAACCATCTTGGATTTCGTTCCCCGTTTACATCCGTCTTCACTCGCCTCATCGAGGGGCCGTATCCGCCTTACGACCAGGTCATCCCGCGTGACAACAATCGCATTGCCGTCGCGGATCGTGCCGCCCTCACGGGTGCATTGCGACGCATGTCCGTGATCGCGTCAGACCAGACGCATCGCATCAGACTCTCGTTCAACGCCGCGCTCGTTCGCTTCAGTGTGCAGACACCCGATCTCGGCGAAGCGACGGACGAGCTGCCCATTCGCTTCACCGGCGATCCCCTCGACATCGGTTTCAACGCCAACTATCTGCTCGAGATCCTGCGGTACATGCCGACCGAGGAAGTGAAGCTGACGTTCAAAGCCCCCGAGCGCGCGGCGACCCTCGAGCCGGAAGGCTGGTCCGATCCGGCGAGTTACCTCTGCCTCGTTATGCCCCTGCGCTTGCTCGATTAGCGTAGAGCGTTTTGGGTGGAGCGTGAAGCGTGATCAACACGCTCCACGCTCGGCAGCGAATACCAACGGGAGCGCACGCATCGCGTGCGCGACTCCAAATAGGAGCCGCCACGCGAGCGCAAGCGAGCGTGGCCTATAAGCCGGGTTCTGTCGAGCGCCGAAGCGCCCTGACGGTCATTCCTCTCGGAGCGCGATCGCTCGCGCCCTCTAGCAGCCTACCCGCAGTGTCTTGATCGAGGTGGGCACCTCTCACTGCCTATTTGGCCTTGCTCCGGCTGGGGTTTACCCTGCCGCGACTGTTACCAGTCGCGCGGTGGGCTCTTACTCCACCATTTCACCCTTACCCGCGGTGAATTGCTCCACCACGTCGGCGGTGTGTTTTCTGTGGCACTGTCCGTCACCACAACGCGCGTAAACGCGCTGCGGCGCCCAGGCGTTACCTGGCAGCCTGCCCATGGAGCCCGGACTTTCCTCGGCGGAAAGCGACAAGCACTTCCCGACGCGACCGTCCGGCCACGCACTCAATAACGCTTTGATCGCCACCGAAGTAGCGCACCTCAAACATAATCATTGCTGAAAATTGAAGCCAGTTTTTTGACACGCGATCGCATGAAATGATGCGTCGTTAGGTTCGACCGAGAGGGATAGGCAGTCGAAATGACGCGCCCATGACTTGGTGTAGTTAGGATCGCGCGCGTTGCCGACGCCGGCGGCCGCGACCCGCAGAACCACCGAGGCGCGCCATGCAGGACCGATCAGTTATCTCAGCGCTCGCCGCTGTATCCACAGTACTCACGCCGACCGAGCGAATCCGCGTTGACGCGGCCGGCGAAGGCTCGTATCGGGCACTTCATCGCGACAACGTCGACGACGTCGTGCGGGACCTCAAGGCCAATCGTGCGGCGGCCGTTCTTGTGTCGGTCGCCCGCTGCGACCAGATCGCGCGTGCCGGCGTCGAAATGATGGTGCGCGAGTTCCCCCGCGTACCAACCCTCGCCTTGCTCTCCGACATCGAGCCAGGCACGCCGCGCACGATGCTCTTGCTTGGCCAGAGCGGAGTGCGACAGCTCATCGATGTCCGTGAGCCCTCTGGCTGGCGCGAGCTCCGCAGTCTTTTGCTCGGAACACAGATCGACAGCATGCAGCGCCGCGCCTTGAGTCAGCTTGCCGTCGACTTGAGCGGCGTGAGCAACGACTGCTGGCGTTTCTTCGAGGCCTTGTTCGCGGCACCACCACAGGTCGCGACCGTTCGCGCGCTCTCGCAACACCTCACGGTGTTGCCGAGCACCTTGATGAGCAGATTCTTTCGCGCTGGCTTGCCAGCACCGAAGCGCTATCTCGCCGTCGCTCGGCTGGTCCGCGCGGCGCGCCTCTTCGAGAATCCGGGCTTCTCTGTCGCCAACATCGCCAACCACTTGGACTACTCGTCGCCGCAGAGCTTCGGGCGGCACGTGCGGTCAGTTCTTGGCCTAACGGCGGTCGAGTTTCGCCGTCACTACGACGGGGCAGCGATGCTGCTGCATTTCCGCGAAGCGCTCGTCTTGCCGTACTCGGACGCGCTACGGAGCCTCAAGCCGCTGTCAACGATCGTCCACGCCCACGGGCCGCGCCGCCAGACTTGACAGCGGCTGGCGCGTCGGGTGCATCGTTAGGCGAGAACGGCGCGGCCGATCCATCAGCTCCCGGCGCCAGGCCCGATGGGACGGTGAAGCGGCTCGTAGACCGCCGGAGTCGGTCGGCGAGCAGCGCGAGACTGCGCGACGTTTCCGCCAAGCCCTCGAGCGCGCGTGTCTGTCGCGTGGCCACGTCGGATGCGTCGCGCGCCTGCGCAGCCGCTTCTTCGGAGACCCCCTGCACGCCATCGATCACTTCCGCGAGCTGTCGCATCGTCGCGCTCTGCTCGCGTGAAACGGTCGTGACGTCGGCGACCAGCTCGGCGATGCGGCCGACGCCGGTCAACATCGCGCTCAGCGCAGTGTTGGCCTCCATCGCGATTTCGCCGACCCCGCGCACTTCCTTCTCGCCCTCGGCCATCGACTGCACGGCGTTCGCGATGTTATCGCGCACATCCGCGATCGTCGCGGCGATTTCTTTGGCGGCACGCGCGCTCTCCTCGGCCAGCTTGCGAACTTCTTCGGCGACGACGGCGAAACCACGCCCGTGCTCTCCCGCGCGCGCCGCTTCGATCGCCGCGTTCAAGGCGAGAAGGTTCGTTTGCCGAGCAATGCGCGAAACCGCCTCGACGAAATCGCCTACGCGCTCGGACGCGACGCCGAGCGCGCTCACGGTGCCTGACGCGCTGCGTACACGCTCGCCGATCGCGAGCAGCGTGTCCGATGCGCGTAGCACGGAATCGCGGCTGCGCTGGGCTGTTTCGAGCAGACCAACGGCGTCGTGGTCGACCTCTTCCGCGCGCGCGCGCAGCCGCTCGGAAGCCGCGAGCGCCTCGCCCGTGCGCTCCTTGCCGCTCACCGCGTACGCTCGCTGGCGCTCGATCTGCGCCGTGAGCTTCTGCGCCGTGGTTGCGAACCCCGTACCCGCCAAGTTGAAACCATGCGTTGCTCCGGCGAGTTGCTCGGCCGACGCAGCAACTTCGTCCGCCTCGCGCTGCATGGCAGCGATCAATGCGCCGAGCTGCTCGAGCGTGCGGTTGAAGGCGCGCTGCAGAAATCCCAATTCGTCCGCATATCGACTGTCGGCTCGCGCCGCGAGATTGCCGAGCTCCGCCTCGCTGATGTGCTCGCGCGTGTCTCGTATGCGTCGAATGAGCTTCGAGGCGATGGGCACGATCTGCCACGAGATCACCAGGAGTAGGCCGGCCGCGCCGGCGGTCCACACGGGACGGGCGACGACACCGGGATTCAAGACGCCGAATAACCAACTCGATGCCACGAAGGCACAGGTCGACACGACCGCCGTGTAGTGGCCAAGAGCGCTGCCGCGATCGAACGAGTACGGCACGATGATCAAGAAGTACAGAACGACGAGAGCCTCGTTGCCGAACGACAGCACTACCGTGCTGACGAGGAGCACATCCAGAGTCGCAAATCCGTAGCGATGCCACGAACGATGCGTCTCGGCGCGCGTCGTGAAGCGCGTCAGCAACAAATTGACGAGCATGATGCCGAGTGTAACGCCGACTGCGACCGCGAGCTTCGCTTCGCTGACGTGAAGAAAGGCAGCAACGATCGCCCCCGCGCCGATGATCACAGTTGCGCGGAAGCGACGGCGCGCTCCAAGGCGGAACGTCACCAAATCCTTTTCGTGCTCTTCGTTTTGGCGGACCTGGTAGGACTGCTGCCCCATCTCTCGCTCGCGGTCTGTATCCCACGATTGGGACGCCGGCGCCGACCAGAAGTCACCGGGCTGGTGTCGCTAAGCGGTAGGCAGCGAAACGTTACGAGCTAGCGGCAAGGATCGCCGATGCAGTCACGAGGCTCAACACGCGCATTCCCTTGGCTTCGATCGCCTCACGCCCACCCTCCTCCCTGTCGACAAGAGCGAGCACACCGGCAACCAGTCCGCCGGCCTGTCGGACGGCGTCCGCCGCTCGAAGCGCCGATGAGCCGGTCGTGATTACGTCTTCGACGATGGCGACGCGGTCTCCTTCGCGATATGGCCCTTCAATGAGCTTGCCCGTTCCGTGCTCCTTCGTTTCCTTCCGTACGGTGAATGCTCGGATCGGCGATGCGGTGTTCGCGCTCGCGTAGCTGATGGCGTATGCGATCGGGTCGGCGCCAAGGGTGAGCCCACCGACCGCGTCGACAGACCATCCAGCTTCGCGAAGTGAGCTGAGTCCCAGCGGTCCGATGAGCGCGAGCCCCTCTGGACTCATTGTGGTCAGGCGAGCGTCGATGTATAAGGACGACTGTCTGCCTGATGCGAGCGTGAATGATCCGCGTCGAGTCGATCGCGCAGCAAGCAACGAGATGAGCGCGCCCTGGTCGGATGACGACATTTGTCCTGAGCATCAATGTGGCAGCCGTATGACCTCACGTCCGCGAGCAATTAAGTGAGAGTTGTACCTGGAGTGAATACGTCGTCGTCCGCCCGCTCACGAGCAGGCGTCGGCCTCTTTTCCACGGTCCTCGCCGCGGCGCTCATGCTGATGATCGGCGCACTCGTGACCGCCGATCGCGCGCTCGTCTCCGCCAGCGACGAGGCGGCGACGATCGATGCGAGGGAGTCCTCTCTGCTGATCCAGCAGCTGCTCGCGTTGCGCGTCGACGCGCTGAGCGCGTTTCACGCGCCCCTCATGTCCCCTGAGGCGGAACGGCGGCGCGAGTTCGATGAGCTCGCGACTCACATCGCCAATGAGCGCGGTGGACCCCGCGCGCTTTGGGTGACCGATTCCGCCGGGCACGTGCTCTACCAGACCGATTCAGCGTTGACGCGTGTCGCGGGAAGGACGCCTTCGGCAATAAGTGTCGCGATCAGCAATGATCACTATCCTCGTGCACTAATTGTTTTAGCCCCGCTTCTCGCCAACGGCCGGCCGGTAGGCGCCGTCGGAGCGCGCTTTGATCCGGCAGCCCTTTTCGAAGTGGCAACCGATTCAGCTCCGCAAACGCGCGCGCGTTTCGTTATTGTCGCCGGCACCGACACCGTCTTGAACGTCACCACGCGCGGCGACCGCCAGAGCCTAACGTGGCAGCCAGCGCACATTCACGTCCCAGGCGCCACGTGGGAACTCCACGTCGCGCACGCGCAAACCAGTCAGCCGCTCCGTATCACCCTCTGGACATTGGGGCTGGTTGCGGTGCTGGTCCTCGGCGGAGGCGTGCTGCGCGAGCGGCGGCAGGCGTTGCGTGTCGCCGAACGTTCCGCGGAGCTCGAGCGATTGTCGAGTGAGCTTCTGCGCGCCAATCGAATGAAGAGTGAGTTTCTCGCGAACGTCTCACACGAATTGCGCACGCCGCTCAACGCCATCGTCGGTTTCGTCGATTTATTGCGAGACGGTGTATACGGCGACCTGTCGGCTCGTCAGGCGCCGCCTGTCGAGCGGATCGCTGCCTCGGCGACACACTTGCGGCATCTGGTCGATCAAGTACTCGACATTGCCAAGATCGCCGCGGGACGTCTCGAAGTGCACGCGGAAACCATCGTCCTGCGGCCATTCGTGCTGAACGTCGTGAGTGAGCTCGAACCACTGATCAACGAACGCGGACTCAATCTGTCAATCGCCGTCGGCGCGTCGTTGCCGCGAGTGCGCACCGATCCGACGCACCTGCGACAGATTCTCGTGAACCTGATCGGCAATGCCATCAAGTACACACCCGCCGGGGGCATCGCAGTCCGCGCTCGCTTTGCCGGTCAGCCCATCGTCGCTGGTGTGAGGCATCCGTCACCAGAGGATCCCACTCTGGCGAACCGTTCTCCGGATCGCCGAAAAACCTGGATCGCGCTTCAGGTAATCGATACCGGCATTGGTATCTCACCGGTGGACCAAGAGCGAATCTTCGATGAATTCGAGCAGGTAAACGCCGGGCCCCGCGGCGATTCCATGGAGCGCGGCACTGGTCTCGGCCTCGCCATCTCCAGACGCCTCGCACGACTTCTCGGCGGCGAAATCTCTGTCGAGAGTCAACCCG
>QHUV01000100.1 GCA_003222065.1 Gemmatimonadota bacterium
CCGACTTCGAGTGGAACGAGGCGGAACGGGAATGGCGGTTGGCGATGGCTCACGAACCCGTTTCACGCGACGTTCGCTTCTGGTACGGGAACCATTACCTGTTGTCGATCGGCCGCTGCGCGGAGGCCGTTGAAGCGATGGCGAGAGGCCTTCAAGAGGATCCGCTGAATGTTTTGTACCGCCACCATTTCGCGGTCGGTCTCCGGCATGCCGGCCGCCTAGAGGACGCGGAAGCCGAACTTCGGAGAATCCTGGAGATCGATGAGAACTTTCCGCTTGCTGTGAATACGCTCGGTGCGATTTGCGCGCAGCAAGGCCGGTTTGAGGAAGCGCTCACGTTCACGGAAAAGGCGTATGCACTGACGCCTTGGAGGCATCCGGTCATCGGACAGCTCGCGGCTTTACTGGTTCGCACCGGAGCCACGCATCGGGCAGACGCCCTGCTCGAGAAGCTCGGGACGGGCAAGACATACGGTGCGCCAACCGGGCTCGCAGTGTTTCACGCAGTGTGTGGGGATTTCGATCGGGCGGCGGACTGGGCCGAGCACGCGATTCAAGAGCGGTATCCGCGACTCGTGCCGATCCTGGCGCCGCTGCTCAGGTCCAGTCCCAGGTGGCCCGGCCTCGCGAACCTCATGAATCTTCCGGGATAACGGCCGAGAAGATTGCGTCCCTTTCAGCTCTTGGGAGTAATGAGGCCAGCGAATGACTGGGCCACGATCTTGCCATTCCGCACGACGAGCGTATCTGTGGCAAACTCGTACACGTTGTCGGCAGTCTCCGCGGTCCACAGAACGTAGGCATAATCGCCCTCGACGAACTGCTGCTTCATGCTGAACGCCGTGCCGGGTTTTCCGAACTCCGCAATCATCGCCCGGAAGAACGGTCTGATCGCGTTGGCTCCTTTGAGCGGTCCGTCTGGCGTGAACAGGACAGCGGCCGGCGCATAGTCAGATAGGATGCCGTTGAGGTCGCCCTCGCCAAAACACTTTATATGGTTGGCGAGAACTTCCATTGTTGAAGCCATTGTGTGGCTCCTCTGTTCGCTCTGCTTGCCTAACGTCACCATCGGCGTTCCCTGAAACGCCTCCCATGACCATCGTCGCTCAGCGAACGAAGTTCGCCGAAATCGACTGACAGTGCAAGGCATGGCAATCCTTCTCGACAGCGGAGTGCATGCTTTTGATGTTATCTGTCTAACGCGCCCAACTACAAGTCCTCGTCAGGCGGCCGCATCGAGTGAAGCGATCCAGCACTCATGTGAAGGTCATGGACTAGCTCAAGCCGCGCAGCATCCGTAAGCCAAGGCGCGCCCGCTTGCGTTCGTTCCTGGTCAAGTAAGAATGCCGCTACTTCCGAATCGTCCGCGCCAGCGTCAAACATTCCTACCACGGTGGCTGCGAGCTCCTGCACATTCAGGGGCGCGCGCATCCAACGCGAGGCAAGCAAGTCCTCAACAAGGGCGCGCCAACGACCATACCGATTCGTGCTCATTGGCCTCTGCGACAGGTGACTCGATCATTCTGTAGTCCCTCTAACGCCCGCGTTCACTTGCGAGCGAGCGAAATAAGAGCACGCAGCGCGCCCGAGCGCCATGCTTGCCGCGGCATCAAGGTCGATTCATACTCTCGGCCACTTCCACGCCCGCGGAGCTTGCCGATGTCATTCTCCCGCTCGACGAGTGTTGCCTGCCTTCTCTGCTTCGTGTCCGGCGCCGGCGTCGTGTGGGCGCAGCAGAGAGCGCAAGGCACATCACGACGCGAACCACAATTCGAGAACGCTCAAGTGAGCGTGTGGAAGTCTACCATCATGCCCAAGCAGCCGCTGACATTGCATCGCCACGACCATGGGCGAGCGCTCGTCGCGCTGACGAATGGCCAGCTCAAGGTCGTCGACAAGAACGGCAAGGTGCTCGACACGTACAATCTGAAGGCCGGGACGGCGATGTGGCTCGGGATCGATCCGCCCGGACAAATGCACGCCGACGTCAACGACGGCCCGCGTGCGGTCCAGGTGATCGTCGTTCAACTCAAAAACGACCGATAAACTCTATACATATCTCATCATGCCGGATCGCACGATCCGCGTCGTCACCGATAGCTGTCCGACATGACGCATCGCGTGCTCGGCGCCGTGCACGAGGCACCCGATGACGGTGGACGGAAGGTTCGCTCGCCCGACGGCGCGGAAGTCGCCGAGGGTCGCCGGGTCGACGGTTCGCAGCTCGGCCAAGGCAGCGCCGACGCGCGCGCCTAACGCATCGAGGACGCGCGGGATATCCGCGGTGGTGAGCGCCTCGCCTTCCGCCCGAAGCGCCGCGAATTGCTCGGCGCTCAGCGCCTCGCCACGTGCGTAGGTGAACAGGCGATCGATGACGCCCGTGATGTGCCTAACGTGAAAGGCCGCTGAGGCCACACCCGCCGGCCGTGCATTCCACTCCGGCTCGGTGAGGTTCGCGACGAGCTCCGTCACGCTCTCGCGGACCTGCAACAGAATATGCGCGACGGGTTGTAAGGTGGCCGGCACGCCGTCGATGGGTCCTCGCTGCCACCATTCAGTATTTGCCACTGTGAGATCAGTGTGTCGTTAGGACGTACTCAGCAGTCGTTCGGCGATGCCTCGGCATGGCCTCGATGAAAGGCCGCCGCACGCTGCGCCGGTGTCAATAATTTCGGGGCCTCCCCAGGCTTGGTCGACACCGAACGCAGCACCTCCTCAAAACCGGGCGACGAAAAGATGAACACGTTGGTCAACGTATCCGTGCCGATGTTCGTCAAGGTGACGCACGTGCCTTGCGGAATGAACACCGTTCCGCCTGCTGACGCGACGTAATCCTGTGTACCGAGGCGCACCTGTGCCGTTCCACGAAGGATGATGATAATCTCATCCTCCTGTAGGTGGCGGTGAGCGCCGATCACGTCGCCCGGCGGCAAGTCGGAACTGCCCAGTACCATGCGCCGCGATCCGGTGTTGACAGGATCGATCTTCAGGAGGAGGGGCGCGGCACCTCCGCGCAGGAATCGGCGCTCCCCCTCCTGCGCCCCGATCACGGCTGGCCGTGGCGCAGTCGTCGATCCTGGCTCGGTTGCGCCCGTCGTCGCTCCCGTTCGATGACAGGCCAATCCGCAGAGCACCGATGCGGCGACGGCCAGTGCTGCGCAAGTATTTCGGCAAGCGTCCACAAAGCTCCTGGCACGACGAGGAATGATTTGAGACCAAATGTCAGCCGCCACGACACGACTTCTAATCGGCGTCATCTTGTCCTGATCGCTACGCGAGCCCCAACTTCTGCGCGAGCCCGATCCGCTGCAGCTTGCCCGTCGCACCGACGGGAATCTCGGTGAGAATCAGGATCTTCCTCGGCACCTTGTACGGCGCGAGACGCGCCGAGGCAAACTCGCGCAGCTCCTTGTCCGTGGCGGCCGTGCCCTGGCGGAGCACGATCGCCGCGGCGACGTCCTCGCCGAGCATCTCGTGAGGCATCGCGAACGTCACGCATTGATGCACCGCGGGATGCGCCATGATGATCTCGTCGACCTCGCGGGGTGAGATCTTCTCGCCGCCGCGGTTGATGATTTCCTTGAGACGGCCGGTGATGCTGACGTATCCGTCGTCGTCCATTACCCCCTGGTCGCCGGTGCGGAACCAGCCGTCGTAGAACGCCTCGGCGTTGGCCTTCGGATTGTTCTCATAGGCCGTCATCACGTTAGGCCCCCTGATGACGATTTCGCCCGTCTGGCCGCGTGGCACGGTCGTGCCCTTCTCGTCGACGACGCGGATCTCGGGTCCACCGCTCGGACCGACGGTACCCGGCTTGCGCGCCCCGCCTAACGGGTTACTGGCCATCTGGTGCGTGGCCTCCGTCATTCCGTACGCCTCAATGACCGGAACGCCGAACACCCGCTCCAACTCGGCGATCACCGTCGGCGGCAGCGCCGACGATGACGAGCGGATGAATCGCAGGCGGTGGTTCCTGACGATCTCCAGATTGCCGGGTGCGCGGAGCAGGATCGCCTGGTGCATCGTCGGTACACCGGTGTACCAGGTCGGCTTCACGTCATCGAGCCAGGAAAAGAACTTGAGCGCGTTGAAACCTGGCGAGCACGAGACTTCTCCCCCGGCGGAGAGCGGTGCCGATAGTGCCGCGATGAGGCCGTGTATATGGAACAGCGGCATGATGACAAGCCCGCGATCGTTCGGCGTGAGCGCGAGCGTCTTGCGGATATTCGCCGCCGACGCGGCGATGTTCTTGTGCGCGAGCGGTACGATCTTCGGTCGTGACGTCGTGCCCGACGTGTGCAGGACGAGCGCGATGTCGTCGGGCTTCGCCGCGCGGACCGGTTGACGTGTGTCCGAGCTGTCCTCGAACTGCAGCGAGAACGTTCCCGCGCCGCGTGCGGGATGCGCCGTTAGGCGTGCAACCGGAACGCTGAGCTTCTGCGCGATGCCGATCGCCGGCGTGTCCTTCCCAGCGGCGACGATGAGCAGCTTCGCCCCCAGGTCCGTGAGATAAAACTCGAATTCCTCGGCGCGATAACTGGGATTGAGTGGCGCGGCGGTTGCCGCGGAGCCAACGCTCAAAAACGCCGCCGCCATCTCAGGGCCGTTGTCGAGGACGATCGCGACGCGGTCGCCGGCGCCGATGCCCTGCGAGGCGAGCGACTCAGCCACTTCGACAACGAGAGTGCGCAGACCGCGATAGGTCAGCGCCGTGCCGCCAGGTGCGCTGAGCGCCGGCGCATCGTCGGCGCCGGCTTTGAGAAGTTCTGGAATGGTTCCGATGGACATATCACTAGACAGGAGAAAGTGCAGATTCCTCGCCGCGAACTCCACTGTCATCCCGAGGAGCGAAGCGACGAGGGATCTGCTTTTTCCCAAACTAAAGCAGATCCCTCGCTGCGCTCGGGATGACATTGCTTCGCTAACAGGCTCACGAGCGCATAGACGGCATCGATGTGTGGCGTGGGCGTGCCCGTTAGGCGGCCGAGCTCGACGACGGCGCCAACGAGCGCCTCGATCTCCATCGGCCGCCCCGCCTCGACGTCCTGCAGCATCGACGTCTTGTGCTCGCCGACCTTTTCGGCGCCGGCGATGCGCGTGTCGATGCCGACGCGAAAGGTGACGCCAAGCTTGTTCGCCACGGCTTCGGCCTCCCGCATCATCTCGACGCTCAGCTCGCGCGTCAGCGGAAAGCGGAGGAGGCCGGCGAGCGTCGCGTGCGTCAACGCGCTGATCGGGTTGAAGCTCAAATTACCCCACAGCTTGAGCCAGATCTCGCTGCGAATGTCGGAGATGACGGGCGCCTTGAAACCGGCGCGCGTGAACGCCGCGGAGATGGCCTGGACCCGGCGTGACGTCGAGCCGTTAGGCTCACCGAGGGTGAAGCGCTTCCCCTCGACGACGTGAACGACGCCGGGCGCCTCGAGCGTCGCGGCGGGGTAGACGACGGACCCGATGATCCGGTCGGCGTCGATGTGGCGCGCAATTGTACCATCGGGATCCGCGGACTTGATCGACGTTCCCGCGTAGACGCCGCCATGCTTGTGGAAATACCACCACGGAATCCCGTTTTGCATCGTGACGATCGCCGTTTCGTCCTGGCAGAGCGCCGCGATGTCGGCAGCGACAGCGCCGACCTGGTGCGCCTTGACCGCGAGGATCACGACGTCTTGCGGACCAGCGTCAGCAGTCTTGTCGTATGCGCCAGCGCGGCCGATCACCTCCGCGCCGTCCTCGCCGATGACGCGCATCCCGGCGCGTCGAATGGCGTCGAGGTTCGCGCCACGCGCGATGAACGTGACGTCCTCACCGGCCGCGGCCAGCCACCCACCGACGTAGCCGCCAATCGCCCCCGCACCGACGACGGCGATCTTCACGGGCGAGCGCGCAGCGGCCGCAGCACGAAGATCGCCAGCAGCGCGGCGACGAAATTCATGATCGCCGCCACGACGAAGACGCCGCGCCACCCGGCCGCCGATGCACCGATCAGGCTACTCAATGGTACGACGAGCGACGCGACACCCTTGGCGACGTATAGCAAGCCGGCATTAGCAGATGCGAAACGTCGCCCATAGGCGTCGCCGCAGATCGCCGGGAAGAGGCTATAGATCTCGCCGTACGCGAAGAAGACGAGCGCCGTGAGCAGCACGAACCACATCGGATTTGCGCCGAAGCGGCTGAGCAGCAGGATCGCCGCGCCCTCGAGTGTGAACGCGATGAACATCGTCTGCTCGCGACCGAGTTGATCGGACACCCAACCGAAGAACGGCCGACTGATCCCATTCAAGACGCGGTTCATCGACAGAGCAAAAGGCAGCGCGAGCAGCGTGACACCCAACAGTTTGACTGGCGACTCGGCGACGCCGAAGTCCTTCGCGATCGGCGTCAACTGCGCCGTCGCGATGAGTCCGCCCGCCGCCGTCATCACGAACATCACGAACATCACCCAGAACGCGGGTGTGCGCAGCATCTCGAGGGGGGTGTGCTCGCGCGTGCGAATCGCGACGGAGCTTTTTGCCGGCGTGAAACGAGTTGACGCAAAGGCGGCGTCGGGTGCCCTGAGGAACCACCCGACAAGAAAGACCACCGCGCCCTGCGCGATACCGAACTTGAAGAACGTCGCCTCGTAGCCCTGTGACTTTATCATGTTTGCAATCGGGAACACGGTCAGCGCCGACCCGGCGCCGAAGCCCATCGCCGTTAGGCCCGCCGCCAAGCCTCGCCGATCGGGGAACCACTTGAGCGCATTGCCGACGCACGCGCCGTACACCGCCCCGGCGCCGATGCCACCGACGACCGCGCCAAGGTAAAGAACCCAGAGCGAGCCGGCGACGGAATTGATCACCCACGACAGCGCGACGAGGATTCCCGCCGCGACGCCGACGAAGCGCGGTCCGATTCGATCGACGAGATACCCCTCGATCGGCACGAGCCAGGTCTCGACGAGGACGAAGATCGTGAACGCCACCTGGATCGCCGACAGGCTCCAACCGCGCGTGTCGTGAATCGGGTTGACGAACAAGGTCCAACCGTACTGCAGGTTGGCGATCATCGACATGCAGACCACGCCGAGGCTCAGCTGCCACCAGCGTCCAAGTCGGATCGCGACGGCTTTGTCGGTGGAGATCGATGCGGCTTCGGTCATGGCTTGGCTGTCCGAAGGTTCTTGGTGGCGCCAAGCTTACAACGCGGTACGGCGGCTGGCGAGGACATCGACGCGGTCCTGATCGTGGCACGGACGCAGAAATAGCACGACGAGCTGCGGGTCCACCAAGCAGCCCTCATTCCAGATTTGGGGTCTTCCGCGAATTAGCACTGGCCCCGAGCGAAGCGAGGGGCCGCTGACACCGCTGACACTGCCCTGAAACCGCTGACGGGCTCCGTGTGCAGGAAGAGAGCTGCGCGCCCCGGTGATGTTTTGAATTTGTCAAATGCGTCGGGAAGCTTCCCTGGCCTTTG
>QHUV01000101.1 GCA_003222065.1 Gemmatimonadota bacterium
GGCCGCTGCTTCTGGCTCAAAGTCCACGAGATCCCGCAGGCGGGACGCGCGGCAAAGGGCAAGCCGGTCGTCAATCTCATCAACGTTGCCGCGGAAACGAAGATCTCCGCTCTTGTCGCCGTACGTGCGTTCGCCGACGACCAACATCTACTTTTTGCGACGAAGAACGGAACGGTGAAGAAGACGCGCCTCTCGGAGTACGCCAATCCGCGCTCGACCGGCATCAAGGCGGTGAAGATCGAGAGCGAGGACGAGCTGATCGACGTTCAGATCACGAGTGGCACGAACGACATCGTTCTTGCGACGCGACATGGGCTATCGATTCGGTTCCATGAGGCCGACGTGCGCGAGATGGGCCGCGACACGACCGGCGTTAAGGGGATCGAGCTCGGTGCTGACGACGAGGTCATCGGTATGGTCGTCATCAAACGCGAGGCGAACCTACTCGTCGTCACCGAGAAGGGCATGGGCAAGTGCTCGCCAATCGACGAATACCGCGTCCAGAGGCGCGGCGGCAAAGGCATCATCACCGTCCATCGCACCGAGAAGACGGGCGACGCGGTATCGATCAAGGAAGTACTGCCCGATGATGAGTTGATGCTCATCACGAAGCAGGGCGTGGCGATTCGCATGCCGGTAAAGGGCATTCGCGTGTCGGGGCGCAATACCCAGGGCGTCAAGCTCGTGAACCTCGACGCCAACGATCTGGTAATGGATGTCGCTCGCGTCGTGCCCGAAGACGAAGGCGACGTTGCCGCCGACGATTCTGTCGAGCCGGTGAGCGTCGGGCCTGAGGACGAGGACGACGAGTAGCGCGAAACGGACGAAATGACGGATGGGGGCACTGGCGCGATCGAACTCTGTACATCGATCTCACCGGTGCCCCTTTGCCTAGGGAACTCTGCTTGCCGCTGATCTGATGCTGCGGAGCGTTGGCTTTACCTGTCACAGGGCCGATGCTAGCTTAGGCGGCCCTCACTTCGCCTCATCGCGCCCGATCCGAGCGCGCTCGCATCCGCCACCGGTTGCCCGGTTGGCTTTGATGACACTGCCGCGACTACAGGGGCGCCAAGGAGTCAATTAAGGATGACAACGATGACCGCGAGCGAGATCGAGCTCGTGACCCTCGCCGACATCGAAAGTGCGGCGCGTGGATTAGCCGGTGTCGCGACGCGCACGCCCTTGCTGCCCTTCGACACCATTACCGAACGGCTCGGCGTGCCGGTCTTCGTGAAGCCCGAAATGCTCCAGCGAGGCGGAGCATTCAAGTTTCGCGGCGCCTTTACATATCTGTCACGCCTCGCTCCCGCTGCGCGGGAGCGAGGCGTGATCGCGCCCTCGTCGGGCAACCATGCCCAAGCTGTCGCGCTCGCGGCAAAGCTCTTTGGCGTGCCGGCGACTGTCGTGATGCCGACGACGGTGACGCCCGCGAAGCGTGTCGGCGCCGAGCGGTTGGGTGCGCGCATCGTGCTCGCTGGCACGACGACGAGCGAGCGCTACGAAAAGGCGCTCGAGCTTGCACACCTCGAGGGCAGCACATTAGTCCCGCCTTACGATGATCCAGCGATCATCGCTGGACAGGGCACCGTTGGGCTCGAGATCGCCAGCGACGCGCCGCAGGTCGGCACGGTCATCGTACAGGTGGGCGGCGGCGGTCTGAGTGCGGGGGTCGCGACGGCGATAAAGGAGCGCGTACCATCGGCGCGGGTTGTCGCCGTTGAGCCAGCGGGCGCGCCCAAGCTGAGTCGCGCCCGCGCCGCGGGCCGGCCCGTGCGTCTCGACAAGACAAGCAGCATCGCCGACGGCTTGATGGCGATCGAGATCGGCGGTCTGCCGTTCGCGCATCATCAACGATATGTCGATGACGTCGTCACGGTCGATGACGCTTTGCTGGCGCCCGCAGTTCGGCTACTGATCGATCGCATGAAACTCGTCACCGAGCCGAGCGGAGCGATTACGATCGCCGCGTTGATGGAAGGACTCGTTAGGCCGAACGACGCGCGGCCGGTTGTTGCCGTCCTCAGCGGCGGCAATATCGAGTGGGACGGATTGCAGGAGCTGCTCGCGCGTGCGTGAGAGCCCCCCCGGCTCGCCCCACCTTTCCCAACGCCCCGACGCGCCGCCTGGCCCTCGGAGCGCATCGCCGCACGTCCTCGTCGCCGATGACGATCCGTTGGCAACGGGCGCGCTCGCGTGGCTGCTTCGCGAGCAGGGCTATCAAGTAACGAGTGTTTCGGAACGGCGCCACCTGATCGAAGCCCTCGAGCGCGCGCGGCCGGATCTCCTGCTCGTCGACGTCGAGAACATCGGACCGGAAGATGAGCAACTGCTCGAGCGCGTGAGGCGTGACGAGCGCTGGCGAGACGTGCCGATCGTCGTCGCTACGGCATTGCCGTCGAACGGCAGATCTTCTACACCGTTGGTACCGCCGCGCGTTGCCGACGACTACGTCACAAAGCCCTTTCGCGTCCCCGAGCTCCTGGCGCGGATTCATACTCAGCTTCGGGCGCAGAGCGAGCTTCGATCGGCGCGCGCGGCGCTCGCCGCGGCGCGCGCTGAGCTCGCGCGCGCGCGCGAGGACGTCGCCAGCAATCGCCAGATCGTCGACATACTCCACGAGGTCACGGGCGAGCTGTCGGCGATGGAGATCTATCGCATTCTTGCGCGACGCGTGTCACGCGCGCTCGCCCTGTCGCGCTGCTCCGTGGTGCTGGCGAGCGCGGGAGACGCGGTCGGCAACGTCGTCGCCTCGTTCGAGGATTCGGGAACGCCGAACCTCGAGATACGTCTCGATCGGTATCCAGAAATCGTCGCCGCGCTCGAGACACAACGTCCGGTGCTCGTGCGCGACGTACAGAGCGACCCGCTCTTTGAGCAAACACGCAAGTTGTGGATAGAGGAAGGGCGCGACGTGCCGATCCATTCGGTAGCGGTGTTGCCGTTCAGCATCGATCGATGGAGATCGGGCGTCCTCGTCCTCCGCACCGAGCGCCACGAGCGCGACCTGACGCACGACGATGTCGAGTTTGCCGAGACGGTCGTGAACGCCGCCGTTGCCGCGGTCAAGCGCGCGCAGACGCTCGAATCCACGCGCGCCGACAATCGCCGACTCGAGGCGTTGGCGACGACCGATCCGCTCACGCGACTGTTGAACCGTCGCGCCTTGCTCGAGCGACTATCTCGCGAAGTCGACCGTGCGAAGCGATATGAGTCGATGTTGACGCTTCTTCTGCTCGACATCGATCATTTCAAGCGAATCAACGACGAGCGGGGCCATCTGGTGGGCGACGGTGTACTACGGCAGATCGGCGCGCTGGTCGATGCGTCGGTGCGTACGGTAGACATCGCCGCGCGTTACGGAGGTGAGGAGTTCGTGCTCATCTTACCGGAGACGTCGCAAGATGGGGGCGTCATCTTCGCCGAACGCATCAGGGAATCCATCGAGCGCTATCCGTTCGACGCCAGCAGTGAGGAGCCATTGCATTTGACGGCCAGCATCGGCGTTGCCACTTTTCCATCGCCTCGGGTCGAGTCGACCGAGGACCTCTTCGCGCGCGCTGATGAGGCGCTATATCGCGCGAAGTCGAGCGGACGTAACCAGGTGCGCACCTGATGAATCGTTGTCCCGCCTGCGGAACGACGTATCCCGCCGACGCGCGTTTTTGCCCGCGCGACGGCTCGCGGCTCGTCTCGCGGGCGCCGATCGTGGGTCCGCCGTCAGGCCGCGGCGCGGGCGCATCGGAAAAAGCTCCCTCCAATACACCGCCACGGCCGACTGAAGCACCCGCACGGACGATGCGGAAGACGCCCCTCACTCCCGCCAACCTGGTCGGCCAGACGCTCGAGGGACGGTATCGCATGATCCGGAAGGTCGGCGAGGGTGGCATGTCGTTCGTCTATCTCGCAAACGACGTGGCAACGCAGGAGCGTTTCGCGATCAAAGTCCTGTCGCCGTCGCTCTCGGAGGACGCGAACGCGATGGCGCGATTGCGGCGCGAGGCGGCCCTGGGCATGCGCCTCGCCCATCCCAACGTCTGCCACATCATGCGGCTCGGCGAGACCGAAGATGGGCTGGTATATGTCGTGATGCCGTTCGTGGAGGGCGAGCTTCTCGCCGATCGCACGAACCGGCTTGGCCAGATTCCGCTTCCCGACACCGTGCGCTTCGTGCGCGACATGTCGGAAGGACTGCACCTCGCCCACCAGCTCAAGATCGTGCACCGCGATCTCAAACCAGAGAACGTGATGATCTGCCGCCGTCCCGAGGGCGAAGAGTACGCGGTGGTGATGGACTTTGGCTTGGCCAAGGAGCGCCGTGCCGAGGGGGAGCTACAGAAGCTCACGGCGACGGGGATCATCCTCGGGACACCGGAGTTCATGAGTCCGGAGCAGCTTCGCGGCAAGACGCTCGACGCCCGCACGGACATTTATTCGCTGGGGCTGCTCGTTTTTGAGATGCTCACCGGCAAGCTGCCGTTCCAGGGGCGCACGCAGCAGGAGATGATGATCGCGCGTCTCCGCAACGATCCGATCCCATTGCGTCGGATGCGCGCCGACCTATCGTTTCCCGAAGCTGTTGAGCGCGTGCTCAACAAAGCTCTCCAGCGGGGTCCGGAAGCGCGTCACCAAACGACGTTGGAATTCGCCGAGGCATTCGCGGCGGCGGCGTCCGACGGCACGACGCCGTCCGACTCCCGGATCCTCGGCAAGCTGTTCGGACGGTAGTCCGGCGTCATGCACGCGAGGTCGATCGCGCTCGCCGCGCCGATGCTATTGTGGTCGGGGTGCCTAACGGCGCAACGGAGCGTCGGACCCGGCGCGGCAGCCGACGCCGCGATCGCGCACCCATATCGCCCCGGCATCGACGTCCTGGACTACAATCTGTCGCTCGAGCTTCCCGCGCGCGGCAACGAAATCGCCGGCGATGCGGTGCTGTCGCTGCGGCGGACGGCACGCGTGGATACGCTCGTTCTCGACCTCGTGGGTCTCGTCGTCGACAGCGTGCGCGTGGACGGCGTCCGAGCTTCTTTTTCACGTCCCGCCGGCGAGATCCACGTCGCACTCCCCCAGGGCGTGACGGGTACGTTCCGCGTCGACGTCGCATACCGGGGGGCTGTTGAGGATGGACTCATCATCCGCACCGACGGCGCCGGGCGTTGGACGGGATTCGGCGACAACTGGCCGAATCGGGCTCGATACTGGATTCCGAGCGTCGATCATCCGAGCGACAAGGCGACGGTGAGCTGGAACATCACCGCGCCTGCTGACCGCACCGTCGTGGCGAACGGCGTGTTGGTTGACCGCACGACACTCTCCGATGGCCGCGTGCGCACGCGGTGGCGAGAGGAACACCCGATCGCCGTCTATCTGATGGTCGTCGCCGCGGCGCCACTCAGCGAATACTCACTCGGTCAAACGGCGTGCGGTCTCGCCTCGGACGGACGATGCGTACCGCAATACGTGTACACGGCGCCGGAGCAGCGCACAATGCTGCCCGGCGCCTTTGCCCAAGCGGCGGAGATCGTTCGCTATTTCTCGTCGCTCGTTGGCGCGTTCCCGTACGAGAAGCTCGCGCATCTGCAGTCGTCGACGCGATTCGGCGGCATGGAGAACGCCACGGCTATCTTTTATTCCGACGCCGCGTTTCGGACCGGTACGATGAACGAGGGGCTCATCGCCCACGAGACGGCGCATCAATGGTTCGGCGACGCCGTGACCGAACGCGAGTGGCCGCACCTCTGGCTGTCTGAGGGGTTCGCAACCTATTTCGCCGCGCTGTGGACGCAGCACGCTCACGGTGATAGTGCTTTTCGACAAAACATGGCCGAGATCCGATCGGCGATCCTGTCGGACGCGCGGTCGGTGCCTAGCCATCCGGTGATCGATACCACGGAGCGCGATCTCCTCGCTCTGCTGAACCGCAACAGCTACGAGAAGGGCGGATTCGTGCTGCACATGTTGCGGCGCTTGGTCGGTGACAGCGCGTTTTTTGGAGCGCTTCGCGGCTACTACGCCACCCATCGAGACGGCACGGCACTGACCGAAG
>QHUV01000102.1 GCA_003222065.1 Gemmatimonadota bacterium
CACAAAGAGCACGGCGCGCTGTGGCGCCGACAACAGCAACGATTCGCCGAGCCGGCGTGGCAGTGAGGATTCCGGCTGCTGCAGACGCGTCACCGCGGCCCAGTTGAGGGCGATTGGAAGTGCCGCGACCAGTACGCCGAACACCGGCCTAACGCGACTGCGCTGAGCGATCGTCACGGCGCCATATCCGGCCCACAAGCCCCAGGCCCAGAAGCCGAGCACGAAGAAGTAGTCGCGCTCACGTGCCTCACGAGTGGCATTGGCGGGAAGAATCCCCCAACCAAAGGAAGGGCTTGCGTGCATGTTGAGATAGAGCGCCACGCCCAATGTGCCGCACAGGAAGAGCAGTAGCACAGCGCGCCACTGTCGGCGGTCGGCGCTACGATGCGCTGCCGCTCCCACCAGGCCGAGGAACGCGTACAGGATGGTCGCCGCCGTGCGCGCAACTGTCGGCACGGCTGTCGGACCTAACGACAGTGCCGACTGCCAATCGGCGTACTCGAACCAGTTGGCCAGTTGGAGCCACAACGGCGCGCTCCTCGGCCAGATCGGCGGTACGTCGTACTGCCGACGCCCAAGCACATCGGCCAGCGACGCCAGCGTAGACGGATTGCCTTGATTGATTGCTGGATCGAAGCGCGACCGAACGAGCAGTACGAGCACGGCGGACGCCGCGACCGCGGCGACGAAGAGCAGTCGGATCGGCCCCGGCGTCTGTCGTGGGATCGACCGCCACATCTGTCCGGCGATCGGTGATGCGACGACAATGACCGCACCGATAACGGTGATCAGCAACGATACGCGCCCAACGCCGATCGCTGTGACGACGACGCCCGTGAGGGCAAGCGCCGTTTGCCAGTCTACCAAACCGTCGTCGTTACTCGCGGCCAGGTACACGGCAACGGGCGCCGCGACGAGCGCGCTGAGATGGAGCGGCACGGCGAGCACGATCAGGTACGCCGTCAACACGCGCCAGCGGGCGCTCGCGATCCGCCCCGCATGGTTCGCCACCGCAAGCGTCACGGCGACGAGCGCGAGTGATGCCGCGTACACCTCGGCCTCGGTCGCGTTGAGCCGGACGGAGCTCATGCCTCCGGCGCAGAGAACTCCGCCGAGCACGTACCAGCCGTCGTTGCGACCGCGCTCGAATCGCGGTCCGCGGGCAATGAGCGCCACGCTCAGCACGCCAGTCGTGGCGGTGCAGAGCGCCGAGAACAGGTTGCACGCCACGGCGTACGGCAGAAACGGGAAGAGCCGCGCCCAATCGGCAAGGAGCAGAATGAAGAGCGGTGTGCCCGGAGGATGGGGGATGCCTAACGACTTGGCGCTGGCGATGAACTCGCCCGCATCCCAGAAGGTGACGTCCGGCGCGAGCGTGGCGACATAGACGACGAGCAGCAGGGCGCCGGCGATCCATGCGCCCTGCTCCCCGGTCAGTCTCGCCGCGCCGCTACGCGCGCGCCTCGAGCTTAGGCTGTTCCGCACTCGATCGCGGCGGCAGGCCGGCGAGCAAGTCGCGCAGCTGCGCCGGCGTCAGATTCCGCCACAGCCGTCCCTGCACCGCCGCTGAAATCGCCGACGTCTCCTCGGAGACGACGAGCACCAACGCGTCCGTCTCTTCGCTGAGCCCGAGCGCCGCGCGGTGCCGTGTACCTAACGAACGATCGAGAAGCGCGGCTTGCGACAACGGCAGGATACACCCAGCGCCGACAATGGTATCACCCCGTATGATGACCGCGCCGTCGTGTAGCGGCGAATAGGGCGTAAAGATCGTCGTCAGCAAATCGGCCGACACCTTTGCTTGCATCTCCGATCCGGACCGGACGTACTCGTCCAGTGGGACCTCGCGCTCGATGGCGACGATCGCGCCGATGCCGGAGCGGCTCAAGCGTTCCACCGCGTTCGCCGTCTCGTCGGCGACGTCCGTCTCACCCATGTGCCGGAAGAAGCGCAGCATCGGCGAGTGTCCAATCACCGACAAGGCAATGCGCAGCTCCGGCGCAAAGATGATGAGAAGCGCGATCGCTCCGTACGTATAGACCAGCGTGAGCAAGTACGTAATCATCGTCAGCTTGAGCACCGCCGCTACCGCGTAGGTGAGCAATAATACCACGATGCCGATCAGAACCGGCACGGCGCGCGAGCGGTGGAGCAGCAGCAATACGCGGTAGATCGCATAGCCGACGATCGCGATCTCGAGCACGTCCCGCCACCCGATGCTCAGTAGCCGAATCTGTTCGAGAATGCTCACGACGACGGCTCCCCTTGCGCCGCGTGCTGCGCCACCGCCCACGCAACGTCCAGCGCCTGACGATTGGCGGCAACATCGTGCACCCGGAAGATACGCGCTCCCCGATCCAGTGCGGCGACGTTGGCGCCGATCGTTCCGTACACGCGGTCCCCGGCTTCGCTGACGCCGGCGATTTCCCCGACAAAACGCTTGCGCGACGCGCCCACGACGACGGGCCGGCCCCAGGCGGCGAGCTCTCCCAGCGCCGCGAGCAGGCGCAGCGAGTGCTCGCCACGTTTGGCAAAGCCAATTCCCGGGTCGACGGCGATGCACTCCTCGGCGACGCCCGCGCTGATCGCGGCGCTCACGCGCTCGCGAAGCTCCTCGAGGACCTCGTCGACCACATCGTCGTAGCTCGCGTGCGTGTACGTGCCCATCTCGCTCACGCTTCCCCGGGAATGCATTAAGACAACGCCAGCCCCATTGCTCGCGCAAATCTCGCCCATGCGGGGGTCCAGACGGAAGGCCGATACGTCGTTCACGACGTGCGCCCCCGCCTCCATGGCGCTGCTTGCGACGTCCGCCTTCACCGTATCGACCGAAAGCACCGCATCGGGTATGGCGTCGGCGAGCGCCGTGATGACCGGAATGACCCGTCTGAGCTCCTCTGCCGAATCCACAGGCACGGCACCTTGCGGGCGCGTCGATTCGCCGCCGATGTCGATGATGTCGGCGCCTTCCGCGCGCATCCTGAGCGCCCGCGCGACCGCCGCGGATGGAGAAAAAAATTGACCCCCGTCGCTGAAGCTGTCGGGGGTCACGTTCACGATGCCCATAATGAGCGGGCGAGAGAGGGTGAGTGTGCGGCCTCTAACTCGCCATGATGTTGCCGCCTTAGCGCCGATCCGCATCGAGAGATGTCATCCCGAGGAGCGAAGCGACGAGGGATCTGTACGCGCTAGCGTGCAGATCCCTCGCTTCGCTCGGGATGACAACGTCACGCCGGCGATGGTTCCGGTCCGCCCAAGAACGGCGGCGTCCGTCGTGGCTCCAGCGCGGGCGTTGGGCTCGGCGAAGGCGAGCCGCCCGGCGCGGCCCCACTCACACGCGGCGGCAACACTCCACCCTTCGACAGGATGGCAATGTCCTCGCGCGTCAATGTCTCTCGCTCGAGCAAGGCACCCGCGACCATGTGCAGCAGATCCAGGTTGTCCTCGAGAGTCTTCTTCGCTCGCGAGTACGCTTCCTCGATCACGCGCTTCACTTCACTGTCGACGATCTGCGCGGTTTGTTCGGACACCTCGCGGCGGTGCTGAATCTCGCGGCCGAGGAAAAGCTCTTGCTCGTTGTCCCCGACCAGTACCGGACCGATCGCCTCGGACAAACCCCACTGCGTCACATAACGCCGCGCGATCGCCGTCGCCTGCTGAATGTCGCTCGCGGCGCCCGTGGTCACACGATCTCTGCCGAACACGATCTCCTCGGCGGTACGTCCGCCGTAGCTCATGACCAAACGTGCCTCGAGCTGCTGCCGCGTGATCGATACGCGGTCGTCCTCGGGCAGCGTGAACGCCAGCCCGAGGGCGCGGCCACGCGGTACGATGGTCACTTTGTGAAGGGGATCGTTGCCCTTGATCTTGATCGCGCAGATCGCGTGGCCCGCCTCGTGATAAGCCGTTAGGCGCCGCTCGTCTTCCTTCATGACCATCGACTTGCGCTCGACGCCGAGCATCACTTTGTCCTTCGCGTCCTCCAGATCCATCATGTAGATGCGATCGTGGTTGCGACGGACAGCGAGCAGCGCCGCCTCGTTCACGAGGTTGGCCAGGTCGGCGCCGGCCATCCCCGGCGTACCGCGCGCAAGCGTCGTGATGTCGACATCGTCGGCGATCGGCTTGTTGCGGAGATGAACCTTGAGAATACCCTCGCGACCCCTGAGATCGGGTGAATCCACGACGATTTGGCGGTCGAACCGGCCCGGTCGTAACAGCGCCGGATCCAGGACGTCGGGACGGTTTGTCGCCGCAATGAGGATGACGCCATCGTTCGACTCGAAGCCGTCCATCTCGACGAGCAATTGGTTGAGCGTTTGTTCACGCTCGTCGTGACCGCCGCCCAGGCCGGCGCCGCGGTGTCGGCCAACGGCGTCAATCTCGTCGATGAAGATGATGCACGGCGCATGGGCCTTTCCCTGCTCGAAAAGGTCCCGCACCCGAGAAGCGCCGACGCCGACGAACATCTCGACGAAGTCAGAGCCCGACATCGAGAAGAACGGCCGACCCGCCTCGCCGGCGACCGCACGCGCGAGCAGCGTTTTGCCCGTGCCCGGAGGCCCAACGAGTAGTGCGCCCTTCGGTAAGCGACCGCCCAGCTTTGTGAACTTCTGCGGGTCGCGCAGGAACTCGATGATCTCCTGCAGCTCCTGCTTCGCTTCATCCGCGCCGGCAACGTCGGCGAAGGTCACTTTGGGTGTATCGCCCGTGAGCAGCTTCGCCTTCGATTTCCCAAACGAGAACGCCTTGGCACCGCCCGCCTGCATCTGCCGGAACAGGAACAGATAGAAGCCGATGAGCAGCAGCCACGGCAGGAAATTCAGGATGTACGCCGTAACCGAAGGCCGAGCATCTTCGGCCTCGATGACGACACTGTGCTTGTTGAGACTGTCGACTTCCGCCTGCGCATTCTCCATCGGCAGCCGCACGTTGAACTTCGGCACGTTGCGTCCGTCGTACGGAACGGGAGTCTTGAACTCGCCCTGGACATACTTTCCCGCCTGAATCTTCACCTTGCGGATGTTGTCCCGGTCGAGCTCGGACTTGTATTGGGTATAGCTGATGAGTGGAGCCTGCTCGGAGCGCGCTCCCGACAATTGGATCAGAGCGACGGGGATGAGCAGGATCAGGAGCCAGAACGAGAGCGTCTTCGAGAGACGGCCCCAGTTCACGTCCTTCTTTGGCGATTTAGGAGGCATAGGTACTGGCATTACTGCAAGCTCGCGATGTACGGAAGGTGACGGAAGTTCTCCGCGTGATCCAACCCGTATCCGACCAGGAACTCGTTCGGCGCGTCAAAACCAACAAAGCGTGTCGGGTACCGGAGCTCCGCTGCTACATGCTTGTGTAGCAAGGCGCAAATCTCCAGTGAACGCGGTTTCCGTGCCTGTAGAAGGTCCATCAGTCGGTTCAGGGTACGCCCGGTGTCGACGATATCCTCCACCAGGAGAATATGCTTACCCCCCAATTCGGTTTCCGGATCATAAACGAGCTTTACGGTACCGCTGGACACCGTCGCGTCGCCGTAACTCGCTGCTACTAGGAAATCGATCTGCAGCGGCCGCCGGATGTCCCGCACCAGATCGCTCAGAAATATAAAGCTCCCCTTCAATAGGCCGAGGACGAGTAGATCTCCGTCCGGATACGTCTTGGCAATCTCATCGCCCAACTCGCGTACGCGTGCGGCAATCTGTTGCTGACTATACACGATCCGGCGCACTGCACGGCCGGATAGTCTAGGATCGGCGATCGAGATAGTCACAGACGTAGGTCACAACCGGCCGACCGGGCCGTACGGTTGCCGCGTCACTGCGGCGCACGCCTGGAATCCAGACGATCTCATCCCCGGCGAGGACTACGGGCCATCTCGCGCGGATGTGTCCGGAGATTCCCGCATCGGATAAAAAGTACTTCACTTTGCGCGTTACCAGACGGTCGCCATGACGAATGGTCAACTTATCGCCGGGCTGCCAGGCTCGGATCCATAACGAATCGTCGCCTGGCAAGCTGGCACGCCAAGGATCGGTTGCCGGCCGTTTCTTTCCACTGGAAAAGACCCACCGGTCCCACGTCATCGGCGTTTCGAGCGGCCGAATCTCCTGGTCCTCCTGCTCGCCCCGCATGCTCACGCGAAGCTCGAATAGCTTCCGCGACCGCGAAAGCTCCCATCCGCCAGAGAGCTGAATGCGGCTCCCGACCTTACCCGAAATGGTGAACGCCGCGATACGGTCTGTGCCGCGACGATCGAGCGTCACGCCTGCCCGAGCCGCCAGCTCCGGCCATATGATTGCCAACACCGGTCGAGAATATTGCGTCACATCAGCCGCCGTGACATCGAGGGTCGACGTGCCCCGTAGGTCGCGCCCAACCTCAAAACGAACTGCGGCATCCACCATCGCGCTAACCTCGCATCGCCAAGTGGCGGCTCGATCGCCGATGTTCCGCAGCTCACCGGCCAACATCGGCCGCGAGCGCAACAGCGACGGTAGCAGATCATGGCGGATGCGATTTCGGAGATGCCGTGGTGATCGGTTTGTCGGATCCTCGATCCAGGTGAGGGAGCACGCCATCGCATAGGCGCGCAACTCGTCGCGCGACACATCTACGAACGGCCGGCGAATAACGGATGGGGCACGCAGACCAGCCAATCCTCGCGCACCCGCTCCGCGCAGTGCGCGCATCAGCACCGTCTCGATCTGGTCATCGCGTGTGTGAGCGGTGAGAATCACGGCTTTGGTCGTGCCTGCTACCGCGCGGAGGAAATTCCATCGTGCGGCGCGCCACGCGGCCTCGGTGAGTTCGGTGCGGCCCGCGCGCCCTGTGACGACGGGGAGACCGTATCCGAGCGCCTTTCGAACGACAAATGCAGCGGCCCGCGCACTGTGAGCGCCGGAGGCATGATCATACGTCGCGACAATGACAGTGCAGCCGCGCTGCCGTCGCGCGCTGGCCGCGACGTCGAGCAGCGCCATCGAGTCGAGGCCCCCCGAAACGGCGAGCACCGCACTGCCCCGCCGCGGAAGCGCCCGCGACACCAGCGCCGCAAGGTCGGGTGCCGGCACGGTCATCGCATGAACGATTGCGAAACAAGGCGCGCCATCACGCGACCACTTT
>QHUV01000103.1 GCA_003222065.1 Gemmatimonadota bacterium
CGCGAGAGCCGTACGGCGCGACGCCGGTTGCTCCTCTACATGTCGTCCATCTCGTTAGGCGTCGCCGCGCTCGTTGCCATCGACTCGTTCGCGGCGAACGTTACCGACTCCGTCCGCGATCAGTCGCGGGCGCTGCTCGGCGGCGACGCGTCGCTGACCTCGGGCGACCGGTACACGCCTCGCGTCCTTCACGTTCTCGACTCGGTACGCGGCCGAGGTGTCGCCGAGGCCCAGTCGACCAACTTCGCGTCGATGGCCGTCGTGCCGCGCTCGTCAGGCACACGCTTGGTGCAGGTGCGTGCGGTAAGCACCGGCTATCCTTTCTATGGAAGAATCACGAGCGATCCGGAGGCGGCGTGGCCGGCGCTGCAGAGTGGGCCCAACGCCGTGGTCGACGCGGCGCTGCTCATCTCGCTCGACGCTCGCGTCGGCGACACCCTCACGTTAGGCCTGGCGAAGTTCGTGATCAGCGGCACCCTGCGCAGCGTTCCGGGTGAGGTCGGCATCAGCGCAACGATCGGTCCGCGCATGTACATCCCCGACCGCTATCTCGACCGAACCAAGCTGCTCGTCTTCGGCAGCCGCGCGGACTACGAGACGCTGTTTCGGCTGCCTAACGGCACCGACCCCACTCGCTTCGCCGCCGAGCTGCGCCGTGCCGTCACCGGCGAACGGGCGCGGGTGCGCACCGTGAAGGACACCGAAGTCAATCTCACCCAGGCGATCGATCAGCTGCGCGACTTTCTCGGCGTGGTCGGTCTTGTCGCGCTCCTGCTCGGGGGGATCGGCGTCGCGAGCGGCGTCCACGCGTTCGTCATGCGGAAGATCGACACCGTCGCTGTGCTGCGCTGTCTCGGCGCGACGAGCTGGCAGGTACTGGCGATCTACGTCGCGCAAGCGGCGGTCATGGGCTTCGTCGGGGCGGCGCTCGGCGGTGCTCTCGGAATCGTCTTTCAACTGCTGCTTCCGCTCGCGCTGAAAGATTTTCTCCCGGTCGACGTCACGGTCCATCTCGCGCCGGCGTCGGTGGGCCTCGGTCTCATCGTCGGTGTGTGGGTGTCATTGGTGTTCGCGCTGCGGCCATTGGTCGCCATTCGGCGCGTATCGCCGCTCCAGGCGCTGAGACGCGAGGCGGACGCGATCGTTCTGCGCCTCAACCGCCTCGACCCGCTGCGCGTCGGCGTGTCGCTAGGAATCGTTGCCAGCGTCGTGCTGTTGGCCCTCTCGAGAGCCGGCAACGTGCGGCGCGGCATCGGCTTCAGTGTTGCCATCATGTTAGCCGTCGGCGCGCTGTTCGGCAGCGCCGTACTGCTCTCGTGGCTCGCGCGCCATCTGGTGCGGCCGCGTTGGCCGTTTGTCCTACGCCAAGGGATCGCGAGTCTGTATCGCCCCGGCAATCAGACCCGCGCCGTCGTCTTGTCGCTCGGCTTCGGCGTCTTTTTGATGAGCACTCTCTATCAAGTACATCATAGTTTACTGAAGACGCTCGACGTGAAGCTCACGCAGGCGCGCGCGAATCTCGTCTTTTTCGACGTGCAGCAGGATCAGGACGGGGGAGTCGACTCGATTGTGCATGCGAATGGATTCGCCATCGTGCAGCAGGTGCCGTTGGTGGCGATGCGCGTCGCGGCGATCAATGGTCGCACGGCGACCCAATTGATGGCCGACACCGTCGCCACGGCGAGTGGACGGCGCGAGCGTCGCTCGGCGTGGCCGCTGAGGCGAGAGTACCGTTCGACCTATCGGGACGACCAGACGCCGTCGGAGCGAATCGTGGCCGGCAAATGGTTTTCGCCGACAACGGACACCACAACGCTTCCCGAGGTGTCGATCGAAGCCGGCGTCGCGCGCGAACTGCGACTCCGCATCGGCGATACGGTGACGTGGAATGTTCAGGGCGTGCAGCTGCCGACGCGCGTTACGAGTTTTCGCGAGGTGAATTGGGCTCGCTTCGAGCCGAACTTCTTCGCCGTCTTCCAGTCACGCGCGCTCGAGCATGCGCCGAAGCAATTCGTGATCCTCGCTCAAGTGCCAGGCGCCAGCGCCGTAGCGCGCCTGCAGAGCGGCGTGGTGCGAAAGTTCCCCAACGTGTCGAGCATCGATCTGTCGCTCGTGCAGCACACGATAATGGACGTGCTCGGTAAAGTGACGATGGCCATTCGTTTCATGGCGCTGGTCAGCCTCGCGTTAGGCATACCGGTGCTCTTCAGCGCCGTCGCGGCGACGCGCCGCGAGCGGTTGCGAGAAGGCGTGCTGCTCAAGACCCTCGGTGCCACGCGCCGTCAAATCGGGCGCATCATGCTCGCCGAGTACGCGGTGCTTGGGACGTTGGGGAGCGTGGCCGGCGTTGGGCTGTCCTTCGGTGGCTCGTGGGCGCTCACGCACTGGATCTTCCACGTCGCGTTCGCCCCGTCCGTCATCCCCGCCGTGCTCGTCGCGCTCGCGATGATTTTGCTCGCGGTGACGATTGGATTGGCAACGGGACGTGAGGTGTTCAGGCAGACGCCGATGGTGGCGCTGCGGGAGGCGTAGGGCCTACGGCTGGATCGAGAATGCGGAGGGCGCGCTCGAGAACGACGACCCGGTCTCTGACATACGCGCGGCGCATGAGAGGAAGAGCCCGGTCGTGAACGCGAGGAACGCGCGCTGCCAGAACTTTGCGTCGAACTTCATTGGATAGAGAGGCGGAGGCGGGAGGCGAAGCGCCGGTGTGGATCGGTCGCCGGGTAGACGCACGGCGATGACGATCGAGCACCGAGAGTCGAAACGTAACCGCGGTACCGCGCCCCGTCAGCCACCGGAGAGCCACCGCTCGATAGCCTTCACGAGCAGCGACTCATCGACGATCGGTTTCGTGATGTAGTCGTTGAAGCCAGCGTCTAGAAAACGCTCGCGGTCGCCGGCCATGGCGTGAGCGGTGAGGGCAATGACGGGTAGGTGGCGCATTCGCCCGTCGCGCCGTATCTCGGCGAGGATCTCGTTGCCATCCATTCCCGGCAGTGAGATATCGAGGAGGACGAGATCGGGAAGCCTGCGTGCTAAGCCGTCGAGTGCATCGGGGCCGTTGTCATACTCCACGATCTGATACCGGTCGCCGAGCATTGCGGTAAGCAGCAGCCGGTTGTCGGCATTGTCTTCGACGACGGCGAGAGTGGGCTTGGACATTCACGGGTGCATTGTGAGACGAGGTCAACCTATCCCGCTGCACCGTCGCAAGCCAGGAGCGTTTGTCAGATCGCCTATCGAGGCTGTGGAAGTTCACGAAATCGAGCCGGCACCGCGAGGAAGTTCTCGCATTGAATGCCGGGAGCGAGCGTCGAGTCAGCGCGCATTCGATAACACGTCGCGACGAGATCACGCACGCCCTCGCCCAGCTCACGTTGGAGCGTCGAAGTATGCTCGGGATTCGGATCGAAGTCGCGAAGAATCGATAGCTCGCTTGCCGCCATCGTGAATTCCCGTCTGGCGCCGCGAGCATCGCCACTCTCGAACCGCTGCTTCATGCGCGCGATGTGCGCGCGAATCTCTCGCGCGGCGGCGGTGCTCCGAGCATCCAGCGGCGCGTCGGGGGGTAGCGGCCGCGCGGCAACGGAGTCGCCGTTTGGCATGAGCCAGTAGTGCCGCTGCGCCGCGTTTGCCCTACCCTGCTCGAAGCGCCGCGACCGCTCGATCTCAGGCGCAAGATGGGCGAGCATCGAGTCGACGCGAACGAGTTCGGGAAGTGGAATCTCAGCGACGGCGCGCTGGATGGAGTCGGCCACATGCTCGCCGAAATTGGCCATGGTGCTCGCTGCCACTACAGAATCACCTCGAACCGTGGCTTGCTCGCGCTGGTGACGTGCGCGCACAGTGGCGACAACGACCACCCCAGCGAGAAGGACGGTACCGACCGCCCACGGCAGTGCGCGGCGGTGGGTGATTGGCCGATCGAGCCGAGCCTCCTCCTCAGCTATCGCGTTAGGCGCAGACGCGGTCGCGGCCGCGGGCGCACCGACAACGACCGTGCTTTCGGCCGCTCGCACGACCGCCCGCCCAAACTCGGCCACACTCTCGAAGCGGTCGGCGACCTCCGGCGCGAGGGCGCGGTCGAGGGCTTGCTGTAGCTCGGCGGACCAGGCTCTGTCTGGCCGCACGTCGGCCAGGGTGCGCGGCCGCGACGTCAATCGCCTAACGAGCGTCTCCTTCGACGTGACCTTCGCATAGGGCAGCTCGCCGGTGAGCGCATTGAACAACACGAGTCCGAGTGAATAGATGTCGGTGCGATGGTCGAGCTTCTCTCCCGCCAACTGCTCCGGGCTCATGTACTCCGGCGTGCCGGGGGAGACGCCGGCCATCGTCACCGTCTGAGAGCCGCTGCCATCGCGCTGGATCGTTTTGGCGATGCCAAAGTCGACGACCTTCACCCAATCGCTCCCATCCAGGTGCCGCGCGATCATGACGTTTTCTGGCTTGAGATCGCGGTGGACGATGCCGAGATGATGTGCCGCATGGAGCGCATCGGCGACTTGCTTGGCGATTTGAGCGGCGCGCACCGTCGACAGGGGGCCCTCACGAACGACGACGGCGTCGAGCGTCTCGCCATCGATGTACTCCATCGCGAGATACAGCGTGCCGTCGGCCATCTCGCCGAAATCGTAGACCTGCGCCACGTTCGGATGATTGATCTTGCAGGCGTTGGCGGCTTCGCGATTGAATCGCGAGATGGCGTCGCTCGTCGTCGCGAGCGCGGGATTGATGACCTTCACCGCGCTCTTCCGCCCCATGCGCACGTGCTCGGCGAGGTAGACCCGCCCCATGCCTCCCTCGCCAATGAGCGACAGGATCTGGTACCGGTCAGCTATGACTTGACCGATGAGAGGGTCGTCGGCGGGTTGCATCGCGAATTGTACACTGGCGACTGCTGGCAAAGCTACCAGGCGAACAGGGTTCCGCAGTCGACCTGGGAAGCAAACGGATTGAGCGTATCGGCGTGTGCCGACTGGCAGGCCTGCATGGCGTCGCGCTGCGACATGCTAAGGAGCAGCTTGAGGCGCTGGCTGAGCGTGCGATCAGTGAGCTCGAGTCCGCGTGCTTCCTCGGAGGCGTCGCGGTACGCGGCACGAGCGTGGGCGACGTCGCCACGACCGGCGAAGCGCCGCATGAGCGCGAGGTGGCCTTGCAACTCCTCGAGCTGCAAGCGACGCAGCTCATCCGGCGCGATTCCTTCGTCCACGGCGCGTGCCGCGCCAGAATCGCCGTTGGGCCGCAGCCACGGGTGGCGGAGTAACGAGTGCACGGGCGCCAGAGAATCGTTATGCGCGGCGGTTTGAGACGCCGTCTGAGTGGTGTTCGTCGGCGGTGGCGTGGTGCCCTGCGCGGCAGAGAACTTACCGGCGTTAGGCGGATCGGCCGGTGGTTTGTTCACTGTGACGCTGCCGGGCTTCACGGGGATCGCCGCTGGCGATGGCAGCGAATCGGTAGCCTCGCCCTGCGGAATGACGGAGACCTGAGGAAGCGAGTCGGCGGAGGCCACGGGAGACACGAGCGCCGTGGCGCTGTCGGCCTTGGCGGGGAGGATGCCGAGGAGGCGCTCGATCCGGCGCATGTAAAAGACGCCCGTTCCTATCGCGGCGAAGAGTATCAACCACGCGAAGATCGGCCATACCGGTTGCCGCTTGGGCGCGGCCTTCTTGGGCGGCTCTTCTTGTTCGACAACGTTGACCGGCGTCGGCGCCGTGGTCGTGACGCGGGCCAGTGTCGGCGTGCGCTCAGAGGCGCGCACCACGTCAGCCGCAAAGTCGAGAACACGCCCGTACCGCTCAACGGCGTCCGGCGCGAGGGCACGATCGAGTGCCGTCTGCAGACCAGGCGGCCATGGCAGGTCCGGGCGCACCTGCGCCGGCGGTCGTCAGGTTCTGCCCACGCTCGGTCTCCATCGTCTTGGCGATCCCGAAGTCCACGACCTTGACCCAATCGCCGCCGTCGTGCTTTCGCCCGATCATGATGTTCTCGGGCTTCAGGTCACGGTGCACTATGCCGAGCAGGTGAGCGGCGGCGAGTGCGTCGGCGACGTGCATCGTGATCCCGGCGGCGCGCGTTGTCGAAACAGGCCCGAGCCGCTCGATCGTCGCGGCGAGCGCGTCGCCCTCGATGTATTCCATGGCGAGATACAGCACGCCATCGCTTTCACCGAAGTCGTAGATCTGCGCGACGTTTGGGTGATTGATGCGGCTCGCGTTGGCTGCCTCGCGATTGAAGCGACTGATCGCCTCCGCGGAGTTGGCGAGCGACGGGTTGATCACCTTCACCGCGCTCTTTCTGCCTAACGCGACGTGCTCGGCGACGTACACGCGGCCCATGCCGCCGACACCGAGGAGCTCCTGAATGTGATACCGGTCGGCGATGACCTTCCCGACGAGCGGATCATCGGTAGCCTTCAGCTGCAGCGCGCTGCCGTCGTTAGGGCAGTTGCGTTGCGCGACGTCGAATTGAGTGCCGCACTGCAGACAAACGCGAAACGTGGACACGAGGCGTTGAGCGTAGAGCGTTGGGCGTAGAGCGTTGGGCGTAGAGGGTAGAGCGTCGAGCGCGTGAACCTACGCTCCACGCTCCACGCTCCATACTCCACGGCCGTCTACAGAAGGACGCTTCGGACGTAGTTGAGTTACCGCTTCGTTTACTCGGCGCGGATCCGGTCGATATTGCGCCCCGCCAGCACCCGATTCAGCGCTTCAACATCCGTGCTGATCACATGTTGCAGCTGTTTGAGCTCGGCATCCAGCTGCGTCGACAGCTCCCGAAAGACGGTATACGAGGAGGCGGTCGGGCGAGCGTCCCCGGTCATGACACTTCGCCCTAGCGCGCCGAGGCGGTTGTTCAACTTGATGGGGAAGTTCAGTGGGTCCTGGCCACTGCGATTACGAACCTGGTAGAGGTTTTCCTCCACCGTGGTGAGCTTGCCGGTCACGTCGCTTGCCGAGGCGGCTACCTCCGGCGCCTCGGCGTGAGCAACGCGCTCCGCGATGGCGCTCTTGAGACGGCGAATGCGCGTGACGGCGTCGTTCGCGGCCGACAGCTTGTCGCGAATTTGCGTCGCGAGCGCGAACTGCTGCCGCAAATCCGCAATGGTCACTCCCTTGAGTCGCGGATCCATGCGCACGGCAAGAGGCTGTGTCTGCGTGCTCCCCGCCGCGGTGATGCGGACGCGATATTGCGCCGGTACGGCCAGCGGCCCCTGCTCCGCGCTCGCGCTCCAAAGGATGAGACAGGGGAAGGTCGTCGCGCCGGCATACCGAAGGTCCCACACAAAGCGATTCAGTCCCGCGCGGCCGCTGGGCCGAACGCCGGCGGCACCGCCGCGACGTCCAGCCCGCGCGTTCTCGCAGCCCGTTGGGTTGATGATTGTGTCGGCCGGTGCCGTCCCGGTACGCTGGGCGCTGTCGCGCGGCACTTCCGTGCGTCCGCTCGCGCTGTCGGGGCGTGCCGCACCGCCGCCATTGAACGTGCGCACCACCTTGCCGGACGCGTCGAGAATATCGATGCGCACCGAATTCGGAGACCTGCACGTCGGGAAGATTCAGCGACAGGGATCGCCAGTTGTTGCCGTCGTCCCACGAGACGTAGATACCGTGCTCGGTGCCGGCGTAGAGAAGGCCGCGCCGTTTCGGATCCTCGCGCACGGCATGCACGAAGTCGTCACCGCGAATGCCGCCGATGATCTTCGTCCACGTCTTGCCGTAGTCATGGGTGCGGTAGACGTACGGAGCGCGGTCGTCGTTCTGATAATTCTTGGCGGCGAGGTACGCGGAGCCAGCGTCGTTAGGCGACGCGTCGATGACGCTGATGCGCGCGAATTTTGGCAATCCAGACGGGGTAATGTTCGCCCAGCTCTTGCCGCCATCGCGAGTGACGTATGCCAGGCCGTCGTCGCTACCGGTCCAGATGACGTTCACGTCGAGCGGCGAAGCCCCGATGGTGAAGATTGTCGCATAGATCTCGGGACCGTTCATGTCGTGGGTAATCGGGCCCCCGGACTCGCCTAACGTGGCCGAGTCGGCGCGCGTGAGGTCCGGGCTGATGCGCTGCCACGTCTGGCCCTGGTCCGTCGTCCGCCAAAGATGTTGTGAGGACGTGTAGAGAATGCTCGGGTCCTTCGAGAACACGATGGGATACGTCCACTGCCACCGTTCGGGTAACACACTCGCCGGCTCCCCCGAGAAGAAACGCGGATAGACTTGCACGTCGCGAATCTGACCGTTGCTTCGATCGTAACGCGTGAGAAGGGCGCCCTGACTTCCGGCGTAGAAGATGTTCGGGTTGCGCGGATCGGGCGCGATGTAGCCGGACTCACCGCCGCCGATGTCGTACATCCAGTCGCCCAGTTTTCTGGTCCGCGCGCCGCGCAGATTAGACCAATCGTTCGAGGGAAGACAGAGCGTGGAATTATCCTGCTGCGCACCGCACACGTGATATGGAAAATCAGATGTCACCGCGACGTGATACAGCTGCGCGGTCGGGAAATCTTCTTCGGTCCAAGTCCGCCCGGCGTTCACCGAAATCGTCCCACCGCCATCGTTCGCCTCGATCATGCGTTGATTATCGTTAGGCGCGATCCATAGATCGTGATTGTCGCCGTGAGGTACGGTGATCGTGCTGTCGAAGCGCACGCCGCCGTCGTCTGATCGAAAGAAGCTCACGTTCAGCACGTACACGCGATCCTTGAGCTTCGCATCGGCGATGACGTGGGAGTAGTAGAAGGCGCGCTGGCGCAGCTTGCGTTCCTCGTTCAGGAGCTTCCACGTCGCACCCGCGTCGTCGGACCTGAATACGCCCCCGGAGGCTGCTTCTATGACTGCGAAGACACGATTCGGGTCGACGGGCGAGACGGACACACCGATCTTGCCGATTACGCCCTTTGGCAACCCGGGATTCCGCGTGATCTCGGTCCACGTCTCGCCCGCGTCGGTGGACTTGAAGAGTCCACTCCCCGGTCCTCCGCTCGACATCGACCATGGCGTGCGATACGCCTCCCAAAGTGCCGCAAAGAGCACATTCGGGTTGCTCGCGTCTATCGAAATGTCAACGGCGGCTGTCCTGTCATCGCGGTAGAGGGTTTTCTTCCAGTGCATGCCGCCATCGACTGATTT
>QHUV01000673.1 GCA_003222065.1 Gemmatimonadota bacterium
AATGCCGCGCGAGCACTATCGCGTCGGCGTACCGGAGAGCGGCACGTACATGAAGCTGCTGTCGAGCGACGACCGACAGTGGGGCGGCAGCGGCTCTGGCGAGTTCGAGTACGTCGAGACGCAGCCGTCGTCTTTCCATGGTTATCCGCAATCAGTCTCGCTCACGTTGCCGCCGTTAGGCGCGGTGGTGATCGGGCCCAGGGGATAGGGGAAGGGGAGAGAGTGGAAACGGAAGTTCGAGAGTCGGCCGTAGAACGGTTGGCCGACGCGATTGGCATCGTTCCGAAGTATCTCGATCAGACCGGTACGGAGTGGCGCGAGACGGCGGCGGGCTCGCGGATCGCGCTGTTCGCGGCGATGGGGATCGACGCATCGAGCGATGCGGCGTCCGAGCGGGCGCTGCGGGCGCTCCGCCTCGAGGAACGGCGCGAGCTCCTCGCGCCGGTGCGCGTCGTCGAGCTGACCGACGATACGGCAACGCGGCATCTCTCCGTCCGGCTGGCATCACCGCCTAACGCCGATGCCCAGTGGCGCCTCGAGCTCATCCTCGAGTCTGGCGAGACCGGAATCGCCGAGGGCCGCTGGCCGCGCGGTCGACGCGCCGAGCTCGCCATTCCGTGGCCGGAGTACCCCGCGCTGGGATATCATCGGTTGCGGTTCCATATAGACACTCAGCGACGCGAACGAGTCGCCGAGCAAATGCTCATCATCGTGCCGTCGCGGTGCGTCACGCCTCGCGATCTGCTCGGCGACGCTCGCGCCTTCGGTCTCGTTGCCAATCTCTATAGCGTCCGCAGCGAGCGGAATTGGGGCGTCGGGGACTTCACTGACCTGGATGCGCTCGTCCGCTGGACGGGCGCGCTCGGCGGGGCGTTCGTCGGCGTCAACCCGCTGCATGCGCTCGCCAACCGTGGCCCGGACATCAGTCCGTATAGCCCTGTCAGCCGCATCTTTCGCAATTCCGTATACCTAAACGTCGACACCGTTCCCGAGCTGCGCGACGCGCCTAACGTGGCGGCCCGGCTCGACCATCCGGAGCTGCTCGCGGAACTAGAGGCGTTGCGCGAAGACCCGTACGTTCGCTATGAGCAGGTGATGGCCCTCAAGATGCCCGTGCTCGAGGCGCTCCATTCCGTCTTCGAGCGACGGCAAGCAGGAAGCGAACGAGCCCACGCGTACGATGAGTTCGTGCGCCAGGAGGATCCGGAGCTGACGCGTTTCGCGACGTTTCTGGCGATCGCCGAATCGGTCAATTCATGGAGCTGGCGCGACTGGCCGGCCGCGCTCCAGGACGCGACGTCCGAGACAGTAAAGCGCTTTCAACGTGAGCACGCGGGTCGCGTCGATCTGCATCGCTGGATCCAATTCGAGCTCGACCGGCAACTTGGACTCGTCGCGGAGTCGGCGCGGCGAAGTGGATTGCCAATAGGCTTGTATCAGGACCTCGCCATCGGAACCTCACCGACGGGGGCCGACACGTGGTCCATGCCGAATCTATTCGTCCAGCGCGCGAGCGTCGGCTCGCCGCCCGATCCGTACTCGGCCTCCGGCCAGAATTGGGGACTGCCGCCGATCGATCCGCGTGCACTGCGGCGCGACTGCTATCGCTACTTCATCCGTCTGGTACGCAGCGGTTTCCGTCACGCCGGCGCGCTCCGCATCGATCACGTGATGGGTCTCTTCCGGCTCTTCTGGGTGCCCCACGGCCTCACGCCGGCGGACGGCGCGTTCGTGCGGTATCGCGCCGACGACCTGCTCGGCATCGTCGCGCTCGAGAGCGTGCGCGCCGGCGCGTTCATCGTGGGCGAGGACCTCGGCACCGTGGAAGAGGGTGTGCGAGAACGCCTCGCCGAGCAGGCGATCCTGGGCTACCGCGTCGTGTGGTTCGAGCCGGACCCGCCGGCGCGCTATCCGGCACTCGCGCTCGCGGCCGTGACCACTCACGACTTGCCGACGATCCGCGGAGTGTGGACCGGCGCGGACGCGAGCCACCAGGCGCTCGACGATCTGGCCGGCGAGGTGGATGCCGTGAACTTGCCCGGTGTCGGCCCCGACCAGCATCCGAGCTGGATGCGCAAGATGTCGATGACGATCGAAGAGATGCAGTCGAGTGACGAGGTGAGCAAGGCGGTGCGCTGCAGCGGTCGCGGTCGTAAATGACCGCGACGAACCACGCGCAACGTATCACGCTCAGCGCTACCTATCGCGTACAGCTGAACAAGCAGTTCACGCTCGACGCCGCGCGCGGCATCGTTCCGTATCTCCACCGTCTTGGCATCTCCCATCTCTATTGCTCGCCCATTCTCGCGGCGCGTCCGGGGAGCATGCATGGATACGACGTCGTCGATCCGGCGCGCGTGAATCCGGAGATCGGTACGGTCGATGACCTCCGCGCGCTCGGCGCGGCGCTGCACGAGCGTGACATGGGCATCCTCCTCGACATCGTGCCGAATCACATGGGGATCGGCCCCACCAATCCTTACTGGGAGGACGTGCTCACCCACGGCGTGCACTCTCGTTATGCGCGATGGTTCGACATCGATTGGCAATCAGCGAACAACAAAGTCGTGTTGCCGGTGCTGACCGACGAGCTTGATGCCGTCCTCGCTCGTGATGAGTTGACGCTCGACGTGAGCGAGAAGACGCCTCGCCTTTGTTACAAGACGAGCTCGTGGCCGATCGATCCAGTGACACTGCCTGACGAGTTGCAGCTCGCGAAGCTCGATCCGACAGCCATCGCCGATCCGGGCATTCTTCTCAAAGGCGAGGACGGGCGGCGCCGGCTTTGCGCCTTGGTCGAGGCGCAGCACTATCGGTTGGTCTTCTGGAAGCGCGGCCCCGGCGAGATCAACTATCGTCGTTTCTTCGATGTCAACGATCTTGCCGCGCTCCGGCAGGAAGATCCGGACGTCTTCGCGGCGACGCACGCCCTCGTGCTCACCCTCGTCGGCGAAGGCGTCATCGACGGCCTGCGCGTCGACCACGTCGACGGACTTCTCGACCCGTTAGGCTATCTCGAGCGGCTGCGCGCCGAGGTGGAGCAGCGCTCGCCGCGGGCGGAGAGAGGCGAGCCATTTCCGATCGTCGTGGAAAAGATCCTGTCGCCGGGTGAGAAGCTCCGCGCGACGTGGCCAGTGCAGGGCACGACGGGCTACGAATTCCTCAACGACCTCGAGGATGTCTTTCTCGATCCGGAAGGTTGCGCCGCGATCGAGCGCGCCTACCGCGCGGCGCGCCGCCTGACGAGTGGAACCTTCGCCGACGTCGCCTACGGCGGGAAGGTGAAGATTCTCGAGGGCGCACTGCACGCTGATGTCGCTCGCGTCGCCCGGCTCCTCTGTGCCGCACCCCGTCATCCCGAGCGCAGCGAGGGATC
>QHUV01000104.1 GCA_003222065.1 Gemmatimonadota bacterium
AGGTGTCGGCCTCGGGGATGAGCCGGGTCGAGGTCAAGTTGCGATTGAAATGAGTGGTCGGTCGTGGTGCTAGGTGCTAGGTGCTAGGTGCTAGGTGCTAGCCAGCACCTAACGACCGTCAGCTCACGATTCAAAGCGCGGCCTTCTCGAACGGCACGCTCGATCTCGCCGAGCAATCCCGATGCACTACACTCGGCCGGTGCTGGCGCGGCGCTCCAGTCGTCGCTCGTCCACGAGCGCAACTTCACGCGGCCGTCAGCGCTCGGCCGTTCGATGAGGAGCAGCTTCTCGGGCGCGCCGCCGCCGCCGCCAACCAGCAGGTCGAGCGTATCGGGCGACGAGCCCTTGGCCGCCGACGGTCGCTCGCTCATCGCGCGATCACGCGATCGACGGCCATCTCGCCGCCGACCAGCGGATACGATGGAACGTCGCCTAACGACATAGCACGGGTGGCCCCGGCGCGCCCGGCCGCGACGCGCGCCAGATACGCGTATGTGAAGGTAGCCAGCCACACGCTCACACCGACGGCTTCGTGTAACGACCGAAGCACGGCTGGAAGAGTGAATAGCACCATCGACGCGGCGACGATGAACTGCAAGAACACCAAACCAAGGGCGATCGTCGCCGCCCGCGCGACGGTGCGCGACTCATCGCGTCTTCGCCAGAAACCGCGGACGACGCCGATCAGGTGCAACAAGAGAAGAAATGCGAGCAAGCGATGCGTGAGCTGCACATGCACCGCGCCGGCCCCGGCGGCCGGGTCGGCGCCGCATAACGGGAACGAGCGACAGGCGATGGCGGCACTGGGCAGCTTGGCGGTGAGTCCGCCGAGAGAGACGGCGAGAAACGCGAGCACCGCCGCCGCATTCGCGGCGCGCATTACGCGGAGGGACGCGTGCTCTGTCGCCGCGGCCGCGCCGCCGAGCGCGCCGGCGCGGATCGCAGCGGCGCCTAAAGTCGCGAAGAGCGTCATCGCGAGAACCCAGTGCGCGACGGTGGCGTAGGGCGGGTTGCCGAGCTTGACGGTCACCGCGCCTAACAGCGCTGCCGCGACGACGGCGACGACGGCGAGCAGCGCGGCGCGCAGGACACCGCCAGGCCCGCCGACGCGGGGCTCGCTCCGGCAAACCCAGGCGACAACCGCGAACGAAGCGACGGTGACGACGAGGATCGACGCGAGCAATCGGTGGGTCCACTCGACCACCAGGTCGGGACGGTCCATCGGCGGAAAGAGGCGGCCGTAACACAGCGGCCAATGGTCGCCGCATCCCATCCCGGAGCCGGAGATTCGCACGATGGCGCCAAAGACGAGGTGCGCGAGCGCAACGAGGAGCGCCGCGTAAGCGAATCGGCGCAAGGCAGGAAGAGTAGCCATCACGCGCTCATGTGCATTCTACGCGACGTCACGACCAGCGATCACTGAGGGAGGGACCAAGTGATGAGTCATTTTGCTGGAGGAAAGCTGTCGGATGCGTGACTCTCGGTCAATCACGCCGAACATCCTTCCGCGATCGATCGTCGCGCCCTAGCATACTGACTGATGCGCGAATCCACGACGATCGAACCACGCGCGACGCTGCCCCGCCGGCTTGGCCTGTGGAGCGCCGTGGCCGTGGTCATCGGTACCACCATTGGCTCCGGAATCTTTCGCTCCCCGGCGAGCATTACAAATCGGCTTCCCGGACCGTTACCCCTCCTTTCAGTATGGGTCATTGGTGGCGCACTAGCGCTTTGCGGCGCGCTGACGCTAGCCGAGATCGCGGGCGCGTTTCCGCACACGGGCGGCATTTACGTGTTCGTGCGCGAGGGCTGGGGGCGGCTTCCGGCCTTTCTGTTCGGATGGGCCGAGCTGGTGATCATCCGCGCCGCGGCGCTGGGCGCAATTGGAATCACGTTCGCCGAGTATCTGCTGCGCGTACTTGGCTTCGATCCGACGAAACCGCCGTATGACGCATACGCCCACTACGTGGCGGCCATCGCGATCATTGCCATGGGCGGCGTGAATATAATCGGCGTGCGCTTCAGCTCGTGGGTGCAGAACATCACGACGATCGCGAAGTACGTGGGTCTGCTGCTGATCGTGATCGTCGCCATCACGTTAGGCTTTCCGCGCACCGGCGGCCACTTCACGCCGGCCGCGCCGCCGGGCAGCTTCTCGATCTCGGCGTTCGGGCTCGCGCTCGTCTCGGTACTGTGGGCGTATGACGGGTGGGCGGACCTCAGCTTCATCAGTGGTGAAGTGAAGGACCCGCGACGCAACATGCCGCGAGCGCTGATTCTCGGCGCGCTCGCGATCATCGCGATCTACTTGCTCGCGAACGTGGCGTATCTGGCGGTGATGCCGGTGGAGGAGATCCGCACGTCGCGCCTCGTCGCCGCGGACGTCGCGCAGCGATTGGTCGGCGCCGGCGGCGTCGTGTTCGTGTCGAGCACGGTGATGCTGTCGACGTTCGGCACGTTGAACGGCTCGATTCTCACGTCGCCGCGCATCTGGTTCGCGATGGCGGATGACGGATTGTTCTTTCGGAAAGTAGCAGCCGTGCATCCGCGTTTTCAGACGCCATACGTGGCCATCTCCATTGCTGCCGCGTTAGGCGCTGGATTCGTGCTCCTGCGGACGTTCGAGCAGCTCGCCGACACATTCGTAACGGCGATCATTCCATTCTACGCGTTAGGCGTGGCGTCGATCTACGTCGTTCGGCGGCGCGCCGATTACGATCCGCCCTTCCGCACGCCGGGATATCCGGTAGTGCCCGCCCTCTTCGTGCTCGCGACGATCTATCTGCTCGTGAACGCGATCATCGATCCCTCGAGTCGATGGGGGACGCTGGCGGTGATGGGGGTAACGCTCGTCGGGATCCCCGTGTTTTATCTCACCGTTGGGCGGCGCCCGGCGCCTGTCGCCAAGCGCGCCGAGTCCGCGGCCGACTGATGCGACGTCTCCTCCCGATTCTCGCCGTCGTCGTCGCGGCTTCGGCGGCGGACGCGCAGACGCCGATCGATACCGGCATCACGCTCATTCGCGCCGGCCGCGTGTTCGACAGCGAGCGGGGCGTCTTTCTGCCGGCGCGAGACATCCTGGTCAAGCATGGCGTGATCGACAGCGTCGCGGAGCATCTCGCGGCGCCCGCTGGCGCGCGCGTTCTCGACCTGTCGCGATATTCGGTACTGCCGGGGCTGATCGACTCGCATACGCACCTTCTTTACCTCGAGAGTCCCGCCGGCGATCTGACCGCTCAAGGTACGAGTGCGGTGATTGTCGAGGGGACGCCGTTGCGGGCATTGCACGGCGCGGCACGAGCCCGGACTTTTCTCGCCGCGGGCATCACAACGGTGCGCGACTTGGGAAATTCGGGCCGGTTTGGCGACATGGCCCTGCGCGACGCGATTCGCGACGGCAGTGTCGACGGACCGCGGATGATCGCGGCCGGACCCGGGCTGAGTCCCGAAGGCGGTCAATTCCCGGGATTGCAGAGCGGCTACCGCGCGATTGCTGAGGAGGAGTACCGCGTCGTGCACGGTCCCGCCGATGCCGCGTTAGGCGTGCGCGAGAACGTCACCTACGGCGCCGACGTCATCAAGATCTACTCGAATAACACGCCGAACCGCGGATCGCTGTCGGTCGAGGAGATGCGGGCGATTGTCGATGAAGCGCGCCGCCTCCACGTCAAAGTCACGGCACACGCGACCTCCGATGAAGCGGTGTGGCGCGCGGCGACGGCGGGCGTCGACGGCGTCGAACACGCCTATCAAGTCGCCGATTCGACGCTCGCGCTGATGAAGCAAAAGGGGATCTTCATGGTACCGACGGACCTCGATAGCGCGACGGTCCTTCGGTACGCGAGCCGGTCACAGGGGCGATTCACGGCAACGCCGGCGCAAGTTCCAACTTTCGTCAATGGACAGCGGGATCGGCTCCGTCGTGCGATCAAGGCTGGTGTGACGATCGCCGCCGGATCCGACAACTACATCGACCTGGGGATGCCCCAAGGCGAGGCAGCGAAGCACAACCTGTTTGCGTATGCGGAGGCCGGCATGCCGTCACTCGCCATCCTGCAGGCGGCGACCTGGAATGCCTCCCGACTCCTTGGCCTCGAGAATCGAGTTGGCGTCATCAGGGCGCGCGCGTTCGCGGATATCATCGCCGTCGAGGGCGATCCGGGGACCGACATTCACGCGCTCGAGCGAGTGAGGTTCGTCATGAAACAGGGAACCGTGTACCTGAATAAACTTTCGCTGGGCCGCGACTAGAATTAACGCGGAATCAGAAGATTCGCAGATTTATATATTTGCGGGGGTTCTTCTTGAAGTCGTTCATCAGCGAATCCACGCTGCCAACGAGGTTGCGAACGTCGCGGTAGAGCGACGTGTCCGTCAGCAGCCGGCCGGCGGAGCCCTCGCCGGTATTGAGCTTGCCCAGCGCGACATTGAGTTGGCGCGACGCGCTGTCGAGCGACGATGCCAGCTTGGCGAAATTCTGGCTCGTGGCCGAGAAGCTGCGCAAGGTCGAGTCGATGCGTGCGGAGTCGATGGCCGTCGCCGCGCGTCGATAGGCGGCGAGCGTCGACGTCAGGTTCCGACTTTGCTCCGCCGCGATTCCCTGAAGTTGCGACGAAAGCGCCGTCGTGGCCGCGATGGTGCGACGGAGGTCACGCACGCCACCGGCCTGAACGAGCTCGGCGTCGAGGGCCTGCGTCATCCGCTCCACGTTCTGCGCGATCGAATCCATTCGCGTCATGATTTGCGCGATGTCGGCACTCGGCGGACCTGCGGGAACGGTGTCGCCCGGCGCGTAGTTCGCCGCCGGCACCGGCATCGTTGGCGTGAGCGCGACGGCGACGTCGCCGAAGATGCCGATGGGCTTCACCGTCGCCACCGACCCTTTCGGCACGGTCTGGTCGCCATTGACGCGAAAGGTGACGTCGAGAAATCCGTCGCGGCGGAGCTTCACATCGCTCACGTACCCGATGTTGACGCCGGCGAGCAGAACGGGTTGCCCCTGCTTGAGGCTCTGCCCCCATTGAAAGCGGGTGTAGAGTGGATATCCGGTGGACAGGCCGCCGCGCGCGAGCCAGAGCGCGCCGACGGCCAGGATAGCCACCGCGAGCGTGATGAGGATACCGACGGCCACTTCGTCGCGTCGTCTCATGCTTGAAGGAATGGTCCGAGCAGGATAGCCGTAATCGCGTCGAGCACGAGGATGACTACCGAGGTGATGACGACGGCACGCGCCGTGGACCGCCCGACACCCTCAGCACCTGTTTCGGTGATATAGCCCTCGTACGAACAGTTGAACGCGATGGCGGCGCCGAAGAGTGTGCCCTTGAGCAAACTATAAAACAGCTGGAAGCCGCCATACCCAAGGCGCAGGCCTTCCTTGAAATCCTGAGCCGGCACCTTCGTGAAGAACACGGAGATGAAATACGCGCTGCCGAGACCGACGGCATTCGCGAGAATGACCAACGTCGGCAGCATAACGAGTGAGGCGAGCAAGCGCGGGACGACGAGATACGCAATCGGGTCGTACGCGAGTGTCTCCAGAGCATCGATTTGCTCGGTGACGCGCATCGTGCCGATCTCCGCGGTCATGCGCGCGCCGACGCGGCCGGTGAGCACGAGTCCCGTGAGCAGCGGGCCGAGCTCCAGCACGATCATGAGTCGTGAGGCAAGACCAACGAGAGAGAGCTGTACTCCCGGGAAAAGCTGGTACCGAATCTGAATGGCGATGACCGCGCCGATGAACGCCGCGACGATGCACGCGAGGGGAACGGAGTCGACGCCGATGTTGCGCATCTGACGCACCATCTCGGCCGCCCACGTCGCCGGCTCCGAGAGTGCGCGCACGATGTCGCGCAAGAAGAATCCCCGCAGTCCGACGTGTCGAAAGATGCCGAGAAAGGCACGGGCGACGCGCCGGAAGAAGCGCATGCCCGTCCGCTGCACGACGGGAAACGTCTCCGTCGGGCGTAAGTCGGTTCCTCGTGGATAGAAAGTGGAGCCCACTTAGCGGCGGCTATCGGCTATCAGACGATAGCTCTCGGGGAGTTCGGACCGCCTATCGAGTGATGGTGGCACGCCGAATTCTAGCATAGCGTGGTAGACAATGGTGAGCACGACGCCGCAGGCGGCTACGTGCGAACACGTGCCATCAGCACCAACCCGATGACGCCAAAGACCGCGCCGGGCACCCACGCGGCGAGATCCGGAGGCATGAGTCCCTTGCCGCCGATCGCCTTCGTCAGCTGAATCATCATCAGAAAGATCACCGTCGTGGCAAGACTGACACCGATGCCGTATGCGGTGCCGCCGCGCTGGGTGCTCGTCGCCAGTGGCGCGCCGAAGAGCGCGATGATCAGACACGTCGCTGGGATCGCGATCTTCAGCGCCCGCTCCACGCGCAGCAGGTTCGCATCGCTACCGGAGCGCTCCTGGGCGCGAATGAAACGCGTCAGCTCCGAGTAGCGCATCTCTTCGGGGCTGCGCGGCTTTGCCATCATCTCGATTGGTCGCTCAGTGAGCCGGCGGTCGCGCAGACTGTCGAAGCTCACGGCGAAGGTGGTTGGCGTGGTGTCGGGCACGACCTCCATATTGCCGCCGCCGAGCGTCCAGCCGTGATGCGTGTCGTAACGCGCCGTCCTCGCCGTGAGGACATACGACGGATAGTCGAGGCCCGATCCCTTTCGCTCGATCTGCGCCTGATCCATCGTCCCCGAGCCGGTATTCAGGCTGCCGATCTTGTACACGCGACCGTACTCGCCGGCGAAAGCGAAGTTGTAGCGTGTGGTCTGCGTCATCGCCGCCGACTTCTCCTCGAGGAGATCGGCGCGGCGCTGGTTCGTGATCGGAACGACTTCCCCGAGCGCGAGATCGAGACCGCAGGCGAGGATCGCGCCGAGGAGGATGGGGGCAATGAGGCGATAAAAACTGATGCCCGACGCCTTGGCGGCCGTGATCTCGGAATGACGTGTGAAGCCGCCGATCGAGAATACGGTCGCGAAGAGCACGGCCGCGGGGAGTACCATGAACATCGAGTCAGGGAGCCAGTAGACATAGCTCATGATGATGTTCTTCCGCGGCAGATTGCGGCTGAGGTACTTGTTGAGATTGTCGGTGAGATCGATGACGACGAGCAGCAACGGAAAGCCGAGCGCCGTGGAAACGAAGATCTTCCAGAACTCAACGAAAACGTAGCGGTCGAGAGGCCTAACGATTCTGCTCATGGATATTGATATTAGCTAGGTAGCCCGTGTCATTGGATGACGTACGTGTTCATGCTTCACGCACACGGCGGCGCCGCTCGAGCGGGACGCCGAACCGCCGGCCGCCGCGGGCGATCCACATGCGGATCGTCTCGATCAACTCGCCGATGTCGCCGCCACGGCCGGTCGTCGCCTCGCGGCCCATACGGAGCGTCAGCGCGAGCCCAACAACCGTCATGATGACGTTCGTCGACCACATCGCCCAGAAGGGCGAGATATAGCCACGGTCCGAGAGCGACTCGCCGCCGATCAGACCGACGTAGTAAATCGCGAAGATGAACAAGCTGACGCCGATGACGAGTCCGACGCCGCCGCGCGGAAAGCGCAGGGCGATCGGCGCGCCGACGAGGACGAAGATCAGACACGAAGCGGCGAGAGAGAATTTCTTCTGGATCTCGACGTCATAACGATTTCGCAGCAGACGCGATTGGTCGGCGTTGAGCTTGGCCATATTCAGCCGCTGATCGGGGGCTAAGCCAGCGAGGCCGCCAACGGATGGAGCAATGCCCGACGAGGGCGGGAGAGGCACTGGCCGCTTCGTCGCCGCGACCGCCGGCGATCCGGCGGCGATTCGTCCCGCGCCGGCGAGCAGGGTGCAATACGCGCCACCCACACCGAAGGCTGAAGTCAGTTTCGGCGCCTTCGGGTGCGGACCAGCGGGTGGCTTGGGGCGCTTCGGCGCTTTTGGGCTGCCCGTCGTCGCCGGCGGATTCGCGGCGAGGATAGAATCGCGCAGCCATTGCGACTCGACCGAATCGGCGTGCGCTCGTTGTAGACCGGTGTCCGCCTTCGCTAGCGCGGCCTGCATCTCACACACGGACATTTCGCGGTCGCCCTTGGAGACAGTATCCGGATTGTCCGTCCCCTCGAACTGCGACGCGACACCGTTAACCCGCATCAACTGACGCATGTAGTAAAGTCGCGTCAGCTGTCCGGGTTTGTCCGTCGGCACGGTCTCCATCAAGCCGTGATAGAGCGTCATCTGCAAGTCGCGGCGGTTCGGCGCGAACTCGATCTTGCCGCTATCGGCGTAGATGGTGCGCCGGTTGACGGGGTTGGCGACGTCATAGATCGTCACGTCGCCCATTCGCGACGACGCGCGGTCGAGGTGTCCGGCGCGCAGATAGAGCTGCCCCTCCTTCACCGTGTTGAGTATTTGCTCACGCAGCGCGAACGTTGGCTTCGTGCGGAAAATCGCCATCTGAAGAACGGCCAGCCGATGATTCGCGCGGGGCAGGATTTGATCGTTGAACCCGAGCATCACGAGGGCGAGGACGAATGCCCCGGACAGCGACGGCACGAGCAGCTGACGCATCGACACGCCGCCCGCCTTGAGCGCGGTGATCTCGTTCTCCGAGGCCAGCCGGCTGAATGCGTACAGTACGGCGACGAGCACGGCCATCGGCAGCGTCATCGCGACAGTGAAGGGAATCGACAGGAGAAAGAACTGGGCGATCACCTGCCAGGTGAGCCCCTTACCGACGAGATTCCCGAACTGCCGAGCGATGTATTGGAGCAGCATCAACGACGTGAGCGCCGTCAACGCGAACGTGAACGGACCAAAGTGCTCCTTGAGGATGTAGCGGCTGATTATTTTCACGACGATTCCTGGGGTGGTCCCGAGGAACTTCAGTATTTCCACAATGTTGGACGCCGGAGCGTGGCCGTAAGTTCCATCGAGATCGTGCGGCGTGGCAAGGTGCGGGGGCGCACGCGGCGTCTACGGAAGAAGCTAGCCAGTATGACGAAACCCGCCGCCATTCGAGACGTCCTTTAATCGCTCGCACCGTGAGATCATTGCTCCCGCTTCCCGCCATTGCCTGCTTCGTGCTCTCGCTGAGCGCCTGCGACCGCTTTCAGCGGCCCCGCACGGCATTCAATGGAGAAGCATCGTTGGCCTATGTAAGAGCGCAATTAGCCTTCGGCCCCCGAGTCCCGGGGAGCCGCGCGCACGAGCGTGCGGGCGACTGGATCGTCGCCCAGATGAAGCAGCGCACCGACAGCGTCGTTGTGCAGAGCTGGGCGCATGTGACGGCGACGGGCGACACACTGCGGCTCCGCAACGTCCTCGCGCGCATCAATCCGACGGCGACGCAACGGGTCCTCTATCTGACACACTGGGACACGCGTCCGACCGCCGACGAGGACATGAACCTCGGCAACAAGCGTCTGCCGATCCAGGGCGCGAACGACGGCGCCTCCGGCGTCGCGCTCCTCATGGGAATCGCCGATGCGTTGAAGACGACGCGTCCGCTGTACGGGGTCGACCTACTTTTCGTCGACGGCGAGGACTATGGCAGCTTCGACGGCTACAACGCCGACAGCGCGCTCACCAAGCACTACGATGTGCTCATCGGCTCGACGTACTTCGCCCAGCATCTGCCCTCCGCCGACTATCGACCGATCTTCGGTATTCTGTTCGACATGATCGGCGACAAGGATCTGCAGATCTATCAGGAGTCCAATTCCGTGGCGGCCGCGCCGGAGATCGTGGCGCGAGTGTGGTCGACGGCGGAGGAGCTCGGGTACGGCAAGTACTTTCTCAACGTCAACAAAGAGGCCATCACGGACGACCATGTACCGCTGCTCAAGCGTGGACTGCGTGTGATCGACGTGATCGACATCGACTATTGTACCGAAGTGATCGACTGTGTTGGCACACCGCGCAATTTGCACCATACGATGCAGGATGTGAAAAGAAGGCCCTCCTCTTCCTCGCCAGCGTCATCCTCCTCGGCGCATCGGTGCGCGCGCTGAGAGCCGTCGGCACGATCGAGAAGGTGCCAGCCGGAAACATCCACGCACTCGACGGCCAGCTCGCCGCCGTCGACTCGGCACGCCGCGTGAAGCATGGGGGCGCGAAGGGACGCACACTGCGCGGCCGGCATCGCCTTCCCCCGGACAGTTTGCCCGCCCGTGACACCCTGGGGACGCGCCCGCCTAACGGCGCACCGACACGAGCGTTACCAGGCGGCAAGATCGACGTCGACACGGCGACGGCGGAGCAACTCGATGCCCTCCCCGGCGTCGGGCCCGTACTCGCGCGGCGAATCGTTGCCGATCGACAAAAACAGGGCGCGTTTGGCTCGCTCGCAAACCTGCGACGCGTCAAGGGGATCGGCCCCGCACTCGCCTCGCGGCTTGAATCACTGGTGACGTTCTCGGGTACTCCGCGTCCTCTAAGTGCTACGCCGATGGACTCTTCGGACACAGAGCGCCGCCGCGCATCGCGCGCTCCCCGCGCGTCCCGAGGGCACCGCGGCGCGGCGTCAGTGCCTAACGCGCCCGCTCCGCCCGACATTCCCCGTTCCAGTCTTTCTCGCCCTCTTTCACCGCCCGCGCAATGGCAGCACCGGTCGTCGCCATCGAGCGAATCGGCGATCTCCTCGTCCGTGAGGGGCTTATCACGCGCGAGCAGCTCGCGCGCGCCCTCCAGGAGCAAAAGCAGAGCGGCACCCGGGTCGGGTACAACCTCGTCAAGCTCGGCTTCATCGAAGAAAACGAGCTGACAAAAATGTTGGCGCGGCAGTACAAGATGCCCGCCATCGACCTCGCGCGCTTCGAAGTGGATCCGAAGATCGCGAAGATGATCCCGACGGAACTCGCGGTGAAGAATCTGGTCATCCCGCTCAAGCGCGATGGCCGCACGCTCACCATCGCGATGGCGGATCCGACGAACCTCGGGGTCCTCGAGGATCTCAAGTTCATCACGCGCTACGACATCTTCCCGGTGATCGCGGGCGAGTTCACCCTGCGGAACGTCATCGAGAAGATTTACGGTACGCAGGACGAGCAGCGTCTACAGACCTTGATGAACGAGATCGAGGTCGACTCCGACGTCGAGGTCATCGAGGAACAGGACGAGGACACCGGTCAAGCGGACATCGACGACGCGCCGGTCGTCAAGCTGATCAACGCCATCCTCACCGATGCCGTTAGGCGTGGCGCGTCAGACATTCACTTCGAGTGCTTCGAGCACGAGCTTCGCGTGCGCTACCGCGTCGACGGCGCGCTCATGGAAGTCATGAAGCCGCCGATGAAGCTCAAGGCGGCGCTCATCTCGCGCTTCAAGATCATGGCGCAGCTCAACATCGCCGAGCGTCGCGTGCCGCAAGACGGCCGCATCAAGCTAAAGGTCGGCACGAAGGTCATCGACTATCGCGTGTCGACGCTGCCGACGCTGTTCGGCGAGAAGGTCGTGCTGCGAATTCTCGATAAGGGCAACCTGACGCTCGATCTCGAGAAGTTCGGCATCGAGCCCCGCGCCGAGAAGGACCTGATGGAAGCGGTGATGAACCCATACGGCATGGTGCTCGTCACCGGCCCAACGGGCTCCGGCAAAACGACGACGCTTTACTCGGCGCTGTCGAAGATCAATCTGATCGACGTCAACATCATGACGGCGGAAGATCCCGTCGAATACAACATGTTCGGCGTCAATCAGGTCCTGGTGCGTAACGAGGTCGGCATGACCTTCGCCGCGGCGCTGAAGGCGTTCCTGCGGCAAGATCCGAACATCATCATGGTCGGTGAGATTCGAGATCTCGAAACCGGCGGCATCGCGATCAAGGCGGCGCTCACCGGACACCTCGTGCTCTCGACGCTGCACACGAACTCGGCGCCGGAGACGGTGACGCGTTTGCTCGACATGGGACTCGAGCCCTTCAACGTGGCATCCGCGCTCAACCTCGTGCTCGCGCAACGACTCTTGCGCCGCATCTGCAACAATTGCCGCACGCAGTACGAGCCGACGGACGAGGAGCTCGCCGGCGCCAAGGTCACACGCGACACGACGCTCCGCGAGCTGCGGTTCACCGACGAAGCGATCGCGAACGCGAAGGCCAAGGCGATGAAGGAAGCGTTGGCGGGCCTTCAGCACGCTAGGCTCGACACCGCGATCGGAGAGCTCGGCTTCTTCAAGGGCGCTGGTTGCGACACCTGCGGCGGCTCGGGACTCAAAGGCCGGCAGGGCGTCTATGAGGTGATGCCGATGAGCGCGAAGATTCGCCGGCTGATCATCATGAACGCCGGTGCCGCCGAAATCCGCGACGGCGCGGTCGAAGAAGGGATGCTCACGCTCCGCATGGACGCGTGGATGAAGGTGTTGAAGGGCATAACGACCGTGGAGCAGATGATACGAGAGACAAGCGCGTAGTGCTGGTTCGTGGCGATTGGTGGTTGGTCTACCTGTCGCCACGAAATCACCAATCACCAGCCACCAACCACCGGATTCAATGACCGCACCTCACGCCGCCCAATCCAGCCTCAACCTTCGCGTCCTCCTCGAGGAAATGATCGAGCGAGGGGCGTCCGATCTGCATATCACGGCCGGTGAGCGGCCGAAGGTGCGCGTCGACGGTGACATCGCGAACTCGAACGTCGACATCGTGCTCCAGCCGAAAGATTGCATGCAGCTCGCGTACTCGGTGCTGACGGAGAATCAGAAGAAGCGGTTCGAGATGGACGACGAGCTGGATTTCTCGTTCGGGATCCAGAACCTCGCGCGCTTCCGCGGCAACTGCTTCAAGCAGCGCGGCTGCGTGTCGATGGTGATTCGGCAGATTCCCTTCCAGATCCGCACCTTCGAGGAGCTGAGCCTTCCGAAAGTCATCGCCGATCTGTCCGATCGACCGCGCGGTCTCATTCTCGTCACCGGCCCGACGGGCTCCGGCAAATCGACGACGCTCGCGGCGATGATCGATCGGATCAACAAGTCGCTCAAGGGCCACATCATCACCGTCGAGGATCCGATCGAGTTCATCCATCGCCACCAGATGTGCATCGTCAATCAGCGCGAGATCGGCAACGATACGAAGAGCTTTCAGGCATCCCTCAAGTACGCGCTGCGTCAGGATCCCGACGTCGTGCTCATCGGCGAAATGAGAGATCTCGAAACGATTCAGGCCGGGATAACGATCGCCGAGACCGGCCACATCGCCTTCGCGACGCTGCACACGAACTCGGCGGCCGAGGCGATCAACCGCATCATCGACGTCTTTCCATCGCACCAGCAGAGTCAGGTCCGCGCGCAGCTCGCGTTCTGTCTCGAGGGCGTCGTCACGCAGATGCTGCTGCCGAAGGCGAAGGGGCGCGGCCGGTCGATGGCGGCGGAGATACTCGTCGTCACGCCCGCGATCCGCGCTCTGATTCGTGACGACAAGATCCACCAGATCTACTCGATGATGCAGTCCGGAAAGAAGTACGGCATGCAAACGATGAACGACGCC
>QHUV01000105.1 GCA_003222065.1 Gemmatimonadota bacterium
CGCTGGCGGTACTTCGGCCACGTAGTACAAGCTCCATTCCAGTTGGTCCGGATGCTCCGCGAGCCAAGTCAACGTCCATCGCACGGCGTCGGGGTCGTACAACTCGGGTGGCCAACTTGCCGGGACGTCACATCCGAGAAGCTCGCCTAACGCTCGAGGCGAGATCAGTTCGGCGCTGAGACTCTCGGCCGTCGCCGGAATGAGGATGAGTCGCGGCGTTCGAATGGCGTTCATCCGCGCATCCTCAGACGATGCCTACGCACGCACGTCGTCGTCGGATCGCGGTCGCGGGGCGCCATCAGAGCGGGGCGCTGTAGGGTTGGCGGGACGATCGGCCGCCACGCCGCTGCCCGAGTCGTCGAGCGCAAAAAGGGTATCCAGACGCGTGAGCTCGAACAGCGTGCGCAGGTCTTCGTTCAGGTTCGTGAGGCGAAGCGCGCCGTTCGATTCGCGAATCCTCTTCGAAATGGAAACGAGGGCACCAAGACCAGCGCTGTCGACGTATCCAGTGTCGGCGAAATCGATGACAAAGCTTCGCGCTCCACGCTCGATCTCACCGGTAACAGCCTCCCGGAGCTGCTGGCGATTGCCGGCAACGAGTTGGCCCTCGACGCCAATGACCACCGTATCGCCCTGTCGCGTGCTACGAAAGCTCATGTGCCCTCTCGAGTGGTGGTCGGAGCTCGCGTCTCGCGGTATTGCGCCTAACGCCGCGAGGGGTCCGGAAGCACCGGCCTCAAAGTCCGTATCGTTCCCGTAACAATTTCGCGTGATGTCGCTCGTGCCCGGCGATGACGTAGCCGAGGGCGCGAACGGAGATGAGATTGCCATTCGCGATGCCGCGCCGCGCCAGTTCGTCTTCGCTCAAGTAGCGAAAAACATGGACCGTTGCCGCCCGAATTGCCTCGAATTCGTCGACGAGATTCTTGATGGGCCGCTCGTTGAAACGTCCGGCGGGGGTGTAAGCGTTCTCGTCAAAGCCAGCGACCGGTTGTCCGTCGCCGCGGGCGAAGCGCAGGGCTCGATACGCGAAGACGCGCTCAGCGTCGGAGAGATGACCAATGACTTCCTTTATGGTCCATTTGTCAGGGGCGTACGCGTACAGGCCCCGCTGGTCGTCGACGCGGCGCAGCATGCGCAGGGTGTCTAGCTGCTGGCCAGCGAGTAGGTCGACGAGATTGCCATCGGGCACGAGCTCGATGTAGCGGGCGTAGTAGGCCAGGTACTCGTCGGCTGCCGGGCGCGAGAGAGTCGTCGGCATTGGAGACAGGGGACGGGGAAAGTGGGTCGGGGGACAGGGTCTTAAAGACGCTCCGTTGCCGGAAGCTAGCGGTTCACGGTGACAGCGCCATCCGCAGCCCGGTGGGCTTCCAGGGAGGGACCAGAGCGCCGTTCGCTGGCCGCGAGCTGCGTCTGGCGTTTGCCAAGCCAGACTCCAAGAACCAGCCACACGAGAGCGAAGGGCACTGCCCCGAAGGCGGCGCCGCTCACACCGAGCCCCAGGGCGGCGAATCCGGCAAAGGTCCAGGCGCCGATTTGATCGCCGGCGCGATAGACGAACGTCTCGATGAAGCTCTTTGCCTTGTACTTGTCTTCGCGGCTCACGACCGTGAACAGCACTTCCATAGCGGGGTTGGTCAGACCGAAGTTGGTGCCCCGCCTGAGCACGATAAAGACGAAAACCGTCGTCAGCACCGGAGCAACGCCTAACGCGGTAAAGCCGAGCGCGCTCATTGCCGGGAGGAGCGCGAGAGTCGCGGCCAGACCGAACCAACGGATGATCCGGCCGGTGAGGAAGATTTGTGTGAGCACCGTCAGGGTTTGGACGGCGAACTCGATTCGCGCGAGGATGGCTGTGCGTGCCAGGGCGCTGGTGTACGAGTGGCCGACGATATCCGATTGCTCGAAGTACAGAAATGTCGATCCAATGGTGTAGAGAATTTGAAAACCGGCAATGGCGGTGAGATAGGGTGAGCGCATCAAGCTCGTGATGCCCGCCCACACGCTTCCACCAATCGGGGGCGCCTCGACGGGCACGGCGGAAGCGTCAGTCGCGCTCCGCGGCGCCGCCGGGAACCGCACGACGATCAACGAGGCGATCTCGAGGAGCGCGACGGAGACAAGGAAGAGGTTGACCGTGCCGAGCCGCTGCGCGAGGACGGCAGTGACCGCCGAGCCGGTGATCGAGCCGAGAGTGCCTCCGACGCCGATGAAGCCGAAGAGCCGTTTCGCCTGCTCGCTGCGGAACACGTCGGCCATAAGACACCAGAATACCGACGTGATGAACAAGTTGAAAACACTGGTCCATATGTAGAAGACGATGCCGACCCACGGCGCACCGACCGACTGGCCGCTCGCCGTACCACGCATGATGAAATAAAAGACGACGAGGTTCGCGGCGAAGAACTGATAGGTAAACGGCACGAATCGTCGCACAGGAAAGCGTACGACAAGCGATGCGAAGAGCGGATTGGCGACGAGCATCGCGACGAGGGTGCCGGCGAAAAGCCACGGGAGTCGCGTGACGCCCGTTGTGACCGCGACCAGGTCGCGGATGGGACGAAGGATGAAGTAGCTGCTGAGGACGAAGAAGAAGAAAGCGAAGGACGTCCAGGTGGCGGCAACCTCGTTAGGCCGGACGTCGACGACGCGGCGTAGCAGGGAGGCGGAACGGCGGCGGCCGCCTCCCGAAGCATCGCTCATGTCTTGGCGTGCCACGCGGCGAGAACTTCGGCCTCACGACTCGCCGAGATGCCACCGACGGCGCCGGAGTCGAGCTTGGCGCGATCTTCCGCCGGACGCGTCCTGTTCCATTCGAGGGTGGCTCTGATCGTGTCGTCGAGGGGCCGGAAGGTTAGGCCTTTGGCGAGCGCGCGGTCGATGTTGCGACGACTGAAGCCGGCGGCATCGCCGTCCGGTGGCACGACGATCGGCATGTCGCGCCACGGACGGACTTTCTGCTCCTGCAGGAACGCCCAAGGCACCCACGTGAAGCGGGCATCGGATCCCGTCACCGACTTGCAGTGGGACAGGAACTCTCCCATCGGTAACGGCGTGCGCGGCCCCGTGGCATTGTAGATGCCGCCGCCGTCACGCGGTCCCTTTTCGGCCATGCGCACCGTCCACTCGGCCAGATCACGCGCGTCGATGAACTGCGTTACGTCGTTCGGCGTTCCCGGGGCGAGCACTTCCCCGCCGCGCGCAACCCGTACGGGCCAGTACGTGAAGCGATCGGTGCGGTCGAGCTTTCCGACAATCAAGCCAGGACGAATGATGGTGAAGATTCCCGGATAGTCGTCCTGCACTTCCTTCTCGGAGCGCGACTTGAGCGCACCGTAGTAGCGGCCAAAGTTCTGGCGCTCGAGTGTATACGGATCGAGGCCATCCGGCATGGGAGTCGTCGCCGCCGTTTCGTCCGCGTTAGGCGTCGCGTTGTCCGGGTAAACCGAGATCGTAGAAATGAAGATGTAATGGCTCGTGTTGCCCTTCATGTACTGGGCAACGTTGCGGACCCACGCCGGCGCCGTTGTCGGGTTGTCGATGACGACATCGAACTTTCTTCCCTGGAGCGCGGTGGTATCGGTGCTCAGATCGCCGATGAGCTGCTCGACCTTGCCCTTGAACATGTCCGGGCGCGTCTTGTTGCGATTGAAGAGCGTGACGCGATGGCCGCGACTCAGCGCGTAGTCCACCTGCTCCGGTCCGGTGAAGCCGGTACCACCCAGAATGAGAATGTTGAGCGATTTCTCGGCGGACGAAGATTCGTTGCCTTCGCCTAACGCGATGCGTGGAACGATCCCGAGGCCGAGCGCACCAGCCGTGGCGGCGGAGCGCAGAAGGAACTCGCGTCGAGTCGTGGACATGAGGGCAGTGGCCAGGGGCTAGGGAGACGGCTGTTCTTCTTTCCGTGAAATCATGATCCGAACCATGGCGACGGGATAGTGCGGCTGCTTCGCTCGCCTGTACGGATTGTGTTCAGAGCGCAGGCTCGTCATCGCGCCGCACCAAGTGCGTCGGCGAGCTGGCTCACGAGCGCCGCCTCACGATTGAGGGCACTCGCGACCCGCCCGATCTCGCCGTTCACGGAGCTCCATTGCCCCTGCTCGATCGCCTCGCGAACGCCGGGCATCGTCTTCACGCCGTACCCTGTGTAGAAGCCGGGCGCGTAGAGCAGGTGCGTGTACCACGAACGTTTCGCGAGACCCTCGGGCGTCGTGAGCGCACGCTCGGCCTGAAGCAACCGCTCGTTGATCGTCTTCAACGTGGAGGCGCCGGCGCTTCCCGCCTGTGTCACGCCGCCGCGATCAACCCACTGTGAATACGCGCGCTCGTATCGCTGGGCGGCTCGCGTCAGTGAATCGGCGGCATTGAGTAGCGGCGCGAACTCCACCTGTGGCGCGCGAGGTTCTGCGGCGGGTGCACGCGTTGGCGCCCGCGGGTCGCTCGTGGCGGCATACGCACCCTCCTCGATCTGGCGGTCACGCTCGGCGATCTCGGTCGCGCGGCGATCGCGGAGTTGTTGCAGCTCGGTCACATATCGCTGCGCGGTCTCGGCGAGATTGCCGAATGCGAACGGAAGGAGGTCCGCGTCGGCAAGGCGCATGACGGCTTGCCCTCCCGCCTGCGCGAGCGCGCGACCATAGACGAACGCCGTGTCGCTGAAGTGGGTGTACCAATAGATGTCGTCATAGATCGAGTGATAGATCCCGCTTCGATCCTCGCCGCCATAACCAAGATTCAACGACGCGATGCCTAGATGCTGGAGAAAGGGCGAGTAGTCCGAGCCAGAGCCGAGTGCGCCTATGCGCAGATCCTCACGCTCACGAGCATCGCGGCGAGCTTCAGGCGTGCCGCGACGAATCGTCGCGAGCTGGTTGCGCTTCCAGGTGCTGACGTTTGCCTCGGGATCCGCCACGTCCTTCTCGACGCCATTGATGAAGCTCTCGAGTGAGTGCGAGCCTTCGACCTCGAAGTAGCCGCGACCGTTCGAGTCGCTGTTGAGATAGGCGACCGCGTGTTGGCGCAGGTCCGGGGCGTGCGCTTCGGCCCACTCGGTCGAGCCGAGGAGACCGGGCTCTTCACCGTCCCAGGCCGCATAGATGATCGTGCGCTTCGGCCGCCAGCCCTGCTTGTACAACTCGCCTAACGCACGCGCCTCTTCAATCTCCACGACCATACCCGAAATGGGATCTTCAGCGCCGTTGACCCAGGCGTCATGGTGGTTCCCGCGGATGATCCACTGGTCCGCTTCGGAGGTTCCTGGCAGCCGAGCGATGACATCGTTGAGTGTTTTCAAACTCCAATCGGACTTGACGCGCAAATGAACGCGTGCGGCTCCGGGGCCGAAGCGATACGTGATCGGCAGTCCGCCGCGCCACGACTCCGGCACGACGTCGCCGGTGATCGCGGCGAGTAATGGCTCGGCATCGGCATATGAGATCGGCAGCACCGGGATCTTCGTGATCGTCGGCGCCTCGGCGACCGAATAGCGCTTCGCGTCTTTGGTCGCGCCAATACCCGGCGTGAGAGGATCGCCGGGATAGGTGGGCATGTCAGCGACACTGCCGCGTTGCACACCGTCGCGTGGACGCATCGGACCTTTCGGAAAGACGTCGCCGTCGGCATACCCGTCGTCGCGGGGATCGGAGTAGATCAGACAACCGACAGCGCCGTGTTCAGCGGCAACCTTCGGTTTGATCCCCCGCCAGGACCCGCCGTACTTCGCGATCACGACGGCGCCCTTCACCGATACGCCGTGGCGCTCCAGCTCCTCATAGTCCGCCGGCACGCCGTAATTCACAAAGACGAGCGGGCCGGTTACGTCGCCGTCGATCGAGTACGCGTTGTACGAGGGCAATTGCTCGTCGTGCTGACCGGAGGTTGGGTCGCCGGGGACTGTCGGTTCCTGCAGTTTGGCCTTGAACGTGGTCGGCGCGACAAGCTCCACGACGCGTTCCTTGGGGGTTGGAAATAGGACATCGAAGTTCTCGATCTCCGCCTGCCAGCCGAAGGAGCGGAATTGATCGCGAATCCATTCGGCATTCGCGCGATCATACGGCGACCCGACGTGGTGCGGTCGCGCGGCGAGTCGCTCCATCATGCTCCGCAACCGAGCGGGCTCTGGGATGGCGCGGAACTTTGCCTCCCACTCGCGCTCGATGCGCGCGGACTCGGGCGAGAAACCACGAAGGGGATCGGGAGTCGGGGCGAGCGGAGTGAGCGTGAGGCCGCCGAGGGCAAGCAGGAGGGAGGCTGCGTTGGGTCGCATCGATTGTTCTCGAGAGTTGTGCTTAGGGTGGTGAGGACCGGTGAAGATGGCTACGCGTCGTCACCGCAGCAAACGGCAGCCACAGCACGTCCCGCAGCAAACGAGGAGTGGTAGCTCATCCTTACGCCAGGCGCGGTACATGCACCCGCCCCGCCCCAACCCCAACGATGGGACGGTTCACCAGTAGATAGAGCCGGTACGTCACAACATCGAGAGCCTACGTGCAAGCACAATCGCT
>QHUV01000106.1 GCA_003222065.1 Gemmatimonadota bacterium
CAGCGGCTTCCGCCTCAAGCCATTCGCGCAAGTTGGCGCGGGCGCGATGCGCTACAATATCAACGCCTCGATCCTCAACACGAACGCGACGAACTTCGCGGCAAACATCGGAGCCGGTGCCGACGTGGGACTTGGACAATCCATTGGCTTGCGATTGATGGCGAAGGACTACATCGGCAAGTTCAACTTTCGAGATGCGACACAGCTCGATATTCAGGGTCAAACGGCGAACAACTGGGCGCTCAGCGCCGGTCTGCGATTCGACTTTTGATGTCGCGCGCGCGGAGCGCGCCTGATGCGTCGATTCTCGGCGAGTAACGGTGCGCTCTGGGATGCGGTGGTGGGCCACGAGTCCTGGGGAACCTTCGTAGTACTCTTCACGCCAGTGGCGGGTGGCGACGCTCGCAAGGCAGTTTTGGCTGAGGAGACGGCGCTGTCAGCAGAGACCGAGCTCGGCGCAAAGAGCGACGCTGAGCTCCGAGCGCTCCTCGAGAATTCAGGCCCCTGGTGATTGGCACTCGGCCTGATAGCTTGCTGTCGCCAGTACCGTTGATCCATGCCGACGAAGACCAAATCGAAGAGAAATCCTCGCCCTGCTAGGCAGGCGCGGTCGAATTCCAACGCGCACATACCATCGCCTCCGCCGCAGAATGACAACCAATGGTTCGAGCTGCGCGAATCAGGGATTCAGGGCCTCGGAGCGTTCGCGCGCCAGGATATTCCGAAGGGGACGCGCCTCATCGAGTACACCGGCGAGAAGATCAGCTACGTGGAGTCCGATCGGCGCTATCCCGACGAGCGCGACTCCCGGCATCACACCTTTCTGTTCACGCTGAACAGCAAATGGATCGTCGACGCCGCATTCGACGGTAACGATGCCCGCTTCATCAATCACTCGTGCAATCCGAACTGCGACGCCTACATCGAGCGCGGCCATATTTGGATTGAATCGATCGCGCGCATTCCCGCGGGCGCCGAGCTCACTTACGACTACCAGTACGAGTTCCTCGACGAGTACACCGACGAGGATTTGGCATTTTACGCTTGTCACTGCGGCGCGCCGGGCTGCCGTGGCACGATCGTCGAGCCGAAGAAGACGCGACGGAAGCGTTAGGCAAATGCTGGGTGAACCTTCAGACTCATGACGCCGCCGGCCTCGCTCCACGCACTTCTTGCCGGCGCGATTGATTACGCCGGCCTTTTTCCACCGGCGACCTTGGACATGCGAGACGCGGTCGCCCGCTATGCCGATTACCGTGGCACGGCTGAGGCGTGGGCGCTCGGCCGATTCGTGCTCCCACTTTCTCGCGTCGACGAGCTTGCGGCGGCCAAGCACGAAATCGGGGCCCAGAGTCAAAGCTGGCGGCTCAGCGTACTTCTCGGCGATAACGCCGCCGTCGATGGCGCGCGCATTCGCGCCTTCAACGCGGCGCATCCTGGCTCGGTGCTGATCGACTCGGCTGAGGTGAAACTGGGTGGTACGGCGTCGGACGTTCGGCGCTCCGTCGCACACATCGCCGAGCAACTCCCGCCGTCGGTGCGGCTGTTCATCGAAGTACCCGTGACTGGCGACTTGGCGCCATTCATCGCGCCAATTGCGTTGGCCAACGCGTGCGCGAAGATTCGCACCGGTGGGGTAACCGAGGACGTCTTTCCGAACGCGGAACAGGTCGCGCAGTTCCTCGTGTGCTGCGTCGAACATGACGTTTGCTTCAAGGCGACGGCGGGACTCCATCACCCATGGCGGGGACGATACCCCCTTACCTACGAGGCGGAGGCGCCTACGGCGCCGATGTTTGGCTTCTTGAATCTGTTTGTGGCGGCGGCGCTAGCTCGTGGAGGAGCCAGTACTGACGACCTCGTTGCTCTCCTCCAGGCCGAACGCGGCAGTGAGTTCCGCTTCGGCGACGAGGACATCCGATGGCGCAACAGTCGCGTGACGCGGCAGGAACTGTTAGAGTCGCACGCCACCTTCGCGCTCTCGTTCGGATCCTGCTCGTTCGAGGAGCCGGTTTATGATCTCCGTCGTCTCGCGCTCCTCTAGTGTTCGGCGGCCATGGCGCTGAACGAGACACATCGCGTCGAAGTGACGTCCTGGGTCGAGTCCGCGCAGACTCCCGGCAGCGACTTCCCGATCCAGAACCTGCCATTCGGCGTATTCCGACGCACGGGACGTCACGAACCGCCACGCGTCGGCGTGGCGATCGGCGATCAGATCGTCGATGTCGCCGCCTGTGTTGATGAGGGACTCCTAAGCGGCGTCTCCCTCGAGGCGGGGGAGCGCTGTCGCTTGCCCCAACTCAACGACCTGATGGCGCTCGGTCCCGAACCGACTTCGGCTCTTCGGCGCGCGTTAGGCGATCTGCTGCGGGTCGACTCCGCGGCGTACCATGACCATCCAGGAATCGCCCGCCGCGTGCTCGTGCCGATGTACGAGGCCGAGCTTCGACTGCCGGCTGTCATCGGCGATTACACCGACTTCTACGCATCGATCGATCACGCCCGCAACATCGGCGGCATGTTCAGGCCGAACGATCCGTTGCTCCCCAACTACAAATACGTCCCAATCGGATATCACGGCCGCGCGTCGTCGATCGTTCCGAGCGACACGCACGTTCGCCGGCCGAGGGGGCAGATTCACGACGATCCGGATGAGCCGCCCTTCACTGCGCCCACCAAGCGTCTCGACTACGAGCTGGAGCTGGGGATCTTCATCGGCACCGGAAACGCCCTCGGCTCGCCCGTGCCGATCATCGACGCCGACCGGCACATCTTCGGCTGCTGCTTGCTCAATGACTGGTCCGCGCGCGACATCCAGAGCTGGGAGTACCAGCCTCTGGGGCCATTCCTCGCCAAGAGTTTCGCGACAACGATCTCTCCGTGGATCGTCACTCTCGATGCACTCGAGCCATTTCGCGCGCCAGCGTACGTACGTCCTGACGGCGATCCCGCACCGCTGCCGTATCTGCTCTGGGACGTGGACCAAAGGCGCGGGGGATTCGACATCCGGCTCGACGTCTACCTTCGGACGGCTGTCATGCGTCAACGCCGGCAGGATCCCATTCGCATCAGCCGCGGCCGATTTACGTCGATGTACTGGACCATCGCCCAGCTCGTCACGCATCACACCAGCAACGGCTGCAATTTGCGGCCGGGCGACCTGCTCGGCAGTGGCACCATCTCCGGTCCCGATCCCGATTCTCGCGGGTCGCTCATCGAGCGCACGTCGCGAGGACGCGAACCCATCCGCCTTCCCAATGGTGAGTCGCGCTCTTTTCTCGAGGACGGCGATGAGGTCATCATGCGGGCCTTCTGCGAGCGACCCGGCTTCGCCCGCATCGGCTTTGGCGAGTGCAGCGGGATGATCGTTCCGGCACTCTAGCGATTTCTACATAAGCGACCTGAGCTGACGGCCTACGGGCTAGCGTCGGGCTTCAAGACTCGAGACACCGCCGACGCGAAGTGCGTCCACTCGGCCGTCTCGAGACGAAGTTGTTTTCGTCCAGCGCCGGTGAGTCGATAGATCTTGGCCTTTCGGCCGATCTCTGACATCCCCCACGCGGCCTCGATCCAACCCCGTTTTTCCATGCGATAGAGGGCGGGGTAGAGCGAGCCTTCCTCGACTTGGATGGCATCGCCCGTCTTTTCCTCGAGCCACCTCGCGATGGCGTAACCGTGCCTTGGACCCCAGCTCAAGGTCTTGAGGACGAGGGCGTCGAGCGTGCCATGGAGGCGGTCCTTCGAGAGCGTCGGCATCGTATTACCTAGAAAGTCTTGGCAATCGTAAACGGTAATACTTAGAGAGTCAATGTATCGCTGTCGGGTGGACCGGAGTCCGCTAGGGCGCTTGCCCGCGTCGGCGTGTGCCGCGAGGTTCCGCACCATGCCTCGCCAGCCTTTGCCCGTCGCCGCAGCGTTCGCGCTTTTCGCTGTGGCATGCGGTGGTCACTTCGAAGTCCCGGTACCCGTTCTTGCAGCACCGACAACGGCGCCGACGCCCAGCGATCCAGCGACGATCACCCTGCCGATTGCCATCGCGCTGTCGAAGATCCGGGCACAGCTCGATTCGGTCTTCCCACCGGCAGACAGCCTGGACCGAGCGAAGTGCACCGCGGTCGGCGGACTCGTTTGCCACCAGTATCTCTATCGGCGTGACACGCTGGAGTTGCGCGCCAGCGGCGATCGAGTGACGCTGCAAACTCACCTGCGCTATCGGGCTGCCGTTGGACTGCCAGGGGTCGGCGGCATCGCGAGCTGCGGGTTTCCTCCCGAAGCGATGAAGCGCGCCGACGTTCGTCTGGCGACGACACTCTATTGGCGCTCGGACTGGCGGCTCGGATCGCGCGGGACAAACGTCAGCACAACTTTAAGTGATCGATGCGAAGTGACGTTGCTACATGTTGATGCGACAGCACTAGTAAAGCGAATTATCGATGGCCAAAGCGAGGACCTGCGTCACGAGATCGACTCCTTGCTGCCAACGGTTGCTGACCTTCGCGGCGCGGCGGACTCGTTATGGCAACTCTCTCAACAGCCGATGTCGCTCGATTCCACGGACACAGTCTGGCTCACACTCTCTCCGGAGAGCGTGAGCCTAGCTCCGCTGATTGGTTCATCGAGCGCGATATCCACGGCGCTCGTGCTCACCGCGCGGCCTCGTGTCTCTGTAGGCGCAAAACCCGATGTCAAGCCGCAGCCATTGCCGTCTCTGACATTGGCCAGGCGCTCGTCAGGCATTCACGTACCGGTCGAAGTCGAGCTGCCATTCGCCGACCTGAGCCAAAAGGTGACGACCCAGCTCTCGGCTGATACGGCTGGAAAGGGGCTGAACGTCAAAGAGGTCAAGATCTGGGGAGTGGGAGATACAGCCGTCGTCATGGTTGGACTCGAGGGAAAGGTCAACGGCTCTCTTTATCTGCTTGGCCGAGTGTCATTCGACTCAGTGTCGCGCGCTGTTCTGTTGAGCGACCTCCGCTACACGCTCGAAAGCCACGACATGATGACGCGCATCAAGTCGACCCTGGGCGCGGGTCGCATCAAAGGGGCAATCGACTCGGCGACCGGGAAGGGGCGTCTCGCCGTCGGCGAGCAATTGGATTCGCTCAAGTCCCGCTTGAACTATGAGCTGAATCGCTCGCTCGCGCCGGGGGTGCGGCTCGCTGGGAGCGTGAACGACGTGCGCTTCTCCCGCCTATACACGACGCCGACGGCGTTCGTGCTTCGGGTGATTCTGGACGCCGAAGCTGTCATCCTGGTGCAGTGAGGTCAGCGCCGAGCGCGGGAGTCCGGACCCCTACTTCTTGCCGTTTCCAACCTCGCCAGCGACCACGGACTCGTTCAGCTTCGGCTTAACAAGTAGCGCTTGGCCGACGCGAATTCTGTTTCCTTCGATGTTGTTCCACTGACGTAGGTGGTCGGGCGTCGTATTCCAGCGCGCGGCAATGGACGACAACGCATCGCCGCGTTTGACGGTGTAGTACTTCGGTTTTGCGGCCTGTTGCAGGGCGAGCTTTTTCTGCTCCTCGATCGCCGCACGCTGCTTGGCTTGATTCACGCCGATGGCAACGAGCCGCTCGTGCCGCGCCGCGACTGAGTGCAAGAGCAGGCTCGCTTTTCCCCAGGCTTGAGAGGGTACGCCGTAGCGGAAACTGCCTTCGGGGGTGTCGATAACGAGCGCCTTCGCGATGCCGAAGAAGGTCCGTCCAGGCCGTATTTGAACGGCGGTGTCCACCGGGAAATCGTGCTCAGTGAACGTCGGAGGGCTGTCGCCGGCTCCGAGCAGATCGCGTGGTTCGAGGCCTAGGAACAGGAGCCGCCGATCGGTAAGGACCAACAGCCCCCGGGTCGCTCGGAAGTAGTCGATCCATGGCCGCTGGAAGACGGCGACCAAGCGTACGACCCGCTCCCCATCGACGAGCGTGTTGAGTCTGAGCTCGCGCTCGGCGATGGCGCTCGTGTTTCTCGGCTCGGTTCGATAAGTGTGGATCGCGAACTGGACTAAGAGACCCACGGCCAAGACGCAGCCGGCGATCGTCGCATAGCGCATCGCCGGGCGCATCCGACGGCGCTTTCGCTTGAGCCGAAGCTTCTTTTTTCGCACCGCGGGCGTCGACGGTGTCGACTCGGGGGCCTCGAACGAGCTTTCCATCTTCAACTGATGAATCAACTCAAGCCTCTAGGCGCTCGTGCGCCTTGGTTTTCAGTATCAAGGAAAGAATGATGCCGCATACAAGCCCGCGGCACCAATCGGTTCGGCCGCCTTGGGCGCCTGGAGCGCCCCTTCACCCCTATGCGGTTGAAAAAGTGGGTAGCGGCGGCTAGCATGCGCGCAGGGTTCAGCGGCGCGAAGCATTATTGGTCCTGCTCTCCTGCTCGCGCCAGCCCTATTTGTCCGTTAGTGGTGGACACCCGTTACTCGGGCGTCTCCCCGGTCGTTATGGCCTAGTCGGACGTCGCTCACCACCCCGCGTCAACCGCGGAGGCTACGATCAAGAAGCAGCCCCTGTTGCACCTGCTTTTGCTTGCCGCGGGCGCGCTCGTGACGGTGATTTTCACCCTGTCACGGGTGCAGCCGATATTTGTCCAACGGGAGCCGGTCGTCGCCGAAATCCTCCGGCACGACTATGTCGACTCGGCGACGCTGCGCGCGCCATGGTTGAATGCGCCCACGGACGTTGCCCTCCGCACGCCTCAGTTCCTGGGGGATCGCGAGCGCTTCATGCGTGATCTGTTGCGGACTGGCAAGGTGGACGAAACGCGAGCCTGGAGCCTCGCGGACGTGGCGGTGCGCGAGGCGTACCGTCGTCGAGTGCCCCCAGCGCTCGTGCTTGGCGTGATGTTGACGGAGAACGATGAGCTCAGCTCCACTGCCCGATCGCGGGTTGGCGCCGTGGGCCTCATGCAGGTTCATGGAAGCTCCTGGCGTAACGCGCTTGGTCGCCTTTTCGGAACCAACCTTCGCAACGACACCACGAATCTGCGCTACGGCATTTACATCCTGAGCTACATGGCGCGTCGAGCGAGCAATGACGCCGTCGTCGACTCGGCGAGCGGTGACGTCTCCCTCTTGTCGGACAGCAGTTGGCGGACCGCGCTCTTGCATTACAACGGCTGTGTGCGCGGTACCAACACGCCCAACTGCCGCGCGTATCCGGTGACCGTTCAGCGAAACGTGATCGACAATGCGAAAACGACGTGCGACGGTCTCGACTTCGAAGCGTGCGTCGCGCGGCCGCTTTGGCTGAGCACCCGCCAACCTCTCGACGGCGTGAGCGTCGACGTCCTTGAAGGTGAGTGTGTCGCGCTAGTCGGGGAAAGCGGATCCGGAAAGACGACGTTGCTGCGGTGCTTCAATGCGCTCGTTCAGCCCGACGCTGGTCGGGTCCTGGTCGATGGCATGGACGTCTCGACCGCGGATGTTATCGAGCTGCGCCGGCGTGTCGGCTACGTACCGCAGGACGGGGGACTGCTCCCGCATTGGCGCGTTGGCCGAAATGTCGAGCTCGTGTTGCGGCTCCAGCACGCGAATG
>QHUV01000107.1 GCA_003222065.1 Gemmatimonadota bacterium
CTATGACATACCGCACGATGCATCCTTCCATAATCCTCGCCTTCGCCGCCGTCGCCGCCTGCGGTCGTGCCGGCAGCGATGCGCGTGCTACGAGCACAACCGGTGCCTCATCGCAGCCCCGCGACGGGGCTGCCGATGCAGCACCGCGTGTCGACTCGTCCACCGGGGGCAGCAGCCCGTCGTCCTCAGCCGGCGACATCGCAAAACGCGAGGGCGCTCGACTGGCGGCGAACCACCTCGGGCGCATTCCGATTCTCGAGTACCATGTTATCCGCGGCACCAAAAACTCGCTTTACACCCGCACGCCGGAAAGCTTCCGCAAGGATCTCGAGGACGTCTACGCCCGCGGCTATCGACCGATCACGGTTTCACAGATGCTCGACAAAGACTTCCGCGACGTCCCGCCGGGGATGTCGCCGGTCATCTTCGTCTTCGACGACGCGTCAGCCGAGCAGTTCAGCTACATCGACAACAACGGCCAGCTCACCATCGATTCGACGAGCGGAATGGGAATCTGGCTGGACTTCGCGAAGACCCATCCCGGTTGGAAAAACCGCGCGACGTTTTGCATGCTGAACGGCGGCGCGGACGGCCACAACTTTTTCGGCGACGGGCCGAAGTACCGCGGGCAGCACCGGCAGTGGCGATTGCAAAAAGTGAAATGGCTCGCCGACAACGGCTTCGAGTTGTGCGGCCACACTCTCTGGCACGCGATGTTGAACAAATACTCAGATGCCGTCGTTCAGGAGCAGATCGCGCGCAATCTGATGGGGATCGACTCCGCGGTGGCGGGATATCGCGTGCGGACGTTCGCGCTCCCCTATGGCATCTGGCCGAAGAACCGGGAGCTCGCCTGGCGCGGCTCGTGGACGGATCCCAAGACGGGAAAAGCTCACGCGTACCACTTCGATGCGGTGCTCGAGGTGTCGGGCGGTCCAGCACGCAGTCCCTACGATCCGCAGTTCAATCCCCATAGCATAACGAGGATCGAGGCGATTCAGGACGACATCAAACGACAGCTGGACAAGTTGGATGCAATGAAGACGCGGTTTGTTGAGTAGAGGAGTCAGGTTCTTGGAGGCTAGGTAGTAGCGCCTAACAGCCGACACCAAGCACCTATCACCTTGTTTTCAGCGCCTTCAGGGTCCCTTCGAGAGCGAGGCGTTGCTCTGGGCGCGCGGATTCGTCTAGCAAGCCCTGGTAAGTCTGAATCGCCAAGTCCAGCGCCGCCGGATCGTCCTGCGCGCTCGCGAGGCTCGCGGCGTTGTCGGCCAGCGCCGCACGCGCGAGCTGATCCTGCGGGAATTGCCGCGAGACTTGCCGCCACCGCTCGACACGCACACGGAGATCTGGCTCGGAAAGAGCCCAGAGATGCCATGCTCCCCGATTCCCCGAGTCGGCGTCTTTCGCGCGGGCCGCGAGTGTGCCAACGACATCCGGTCCGCGGCCGGTGAGCCAGTACGCATTTGCCAGAACGACCATCGCCTGCGCGTCGTGCGGACGCTCGGTTACGATCCGCTCGTAGGCTGGGATGATGACCTCGGGCATGTCGCGATATGGTTGCGTCGCACGCGCCAGCTGCTCAGGGCGCGTTTGCGCCGCAAGCGCTCTCACACGATCGATCAGTGTACCGATGTTCCCAGTGAGTCGATACTCTTCGACGATCTGAGCCAGGCCGGCCTCCGAGGAGGGTGGACTCGATTCCATGCACCAATACTATTCGACAGATCATTCAGAATCAGTCATGCGAGCAGACGCGCTCGTGACGTGACCCTTCCCGCACGCCCGAAACCGAGCACGATCGCGGTGCTGATGCTCGCCGAGGACGCTGATCGCACTTCGGTGCTCCGCGCGCAATTGTCAATGGTACTGCCGCAGGCCACGGTCACAACCTCGGATTCGTCGAGCCTTATGGAAGGTGCGATGCCCGAGGCTGATGTCGCGGTGGTCGATATCGGCGTGGTCACGCAGCATGCGCCCGCCGATGCGCTGCGTGTCCTTCGAGCGCGCGGCTTCGGCGGTCCCATCGTCATCGTCTCCGCTTCGCCTGACGAGCCGCGGCTCCACGCGCTGATGCACTCCCTCGGCGCGGTCGGTGTCTCTCGTGCCGTCGTTGATGGCGCTCCTACCGAGCTCGGGGCGGCGGTCATCGGAGCGCTCGGTACGCGCTCGAGCGCCGCCTCGGCGCAATTGACGCACGCGCGACGCGTGTTCGCGGCTGGGCAGGTCGCGCTCTCGCTGCAGCACGGGATCAATAACCCGCTTGCCGCGCTATTGGCCGAGGCGCAGCTGTTACAGCTCGAGGAACTAACGAGTGAGCAGCGCGCCTCGGTGGACCGGATGGTTGAACTGTGCCGGCGCGTCGTGGCTCTGGTACGCCGGTTGGACGCCCTCGCCGAGGGCACGTGACGGGGCGCACGTTTAGAGTTCGCTGGTGGCCTGTCGAGTTCGCGGGAGGTGAGTTCGGCACGAACTTCGCAGCGGATCGTCCTTGGTGGGAGCATAAGTTCAGGGTTGCGCGACACCGTGTAAGTGGCGATACTCGTAGGCGTCCGCCGGTACGACTGCGACGTCGTCCGCTCGGTCGCTCTGATTTTGGCGTGGCTGCCGGGTCCGCGCTTTGAGCGAATCTCCGGTTAGCTGAAGGCCCGCGCCGCACTACGATCGCCGACACCGCGTGAGCGGAGTACGCTTCCACCGGTTTAAGGCAGAACAGGCGTCGCATCGATCCCGCCACATCGCGTCGATTCCGCACTGCGAGTCCGATACAGGATTCAGAGCGGTTCCGGCTGCGCGCTCTGCGCGATGTCGCGCAGCCTTGAATACATAGCATGACCGCAAGTTTCCGCAGGTAGTAGTCGGCCCCAATGTGGGCGAGCAGGCGGAGCATTCACCTTTACTCAACAACAGCAGCATGAACGAACGTCGACGACCCCCTCGTCGCGGCCGCGGCCAGCGTCCGCATGACCGTCCCGCATCCGAGATGACCGGCGAGCCCAATCCTTACCGCGACGAGTCGGTCGACACTAACAATGCCGATGCGCCGCCGCCAAACGACGGGTCGGACGAACAAACGCCCGCGGCGCGACCCGTGACCACAGCGATGCAAACCGATCGCCCCCGCGACGTCGACGTGAACGGCGGAACTCCGACATCCTCGATTGTGACGAGCCACGACGGCGACGCGCCGGTCCGGGATCCCGCTGCCGATGCAGCGGCGACTCGAATGGATTCCCCGCGTGGCGACGACTTTACGCGCCCCGAGAACGGAACAGGCGATACGACTCTCGATAGCGCGACCACAAATGGAGGCGCCGACTCCGCGCCGTCCGCCGCGCCGTCGCAAAGTTATGGCGCACCAAACCAGCAGCGACACGAGGGCTCGTACCCGCCCCGCGAACATCGTAACGGCCGACGGCGCCGACGCGGGCGGGACCGCGGGCCGCGTCGCGATCATGTGCAACAACAGCAAGCGCCGATGGCCATCGTCGCGAGCAGCGAAACGCGAGGCTGGTTCGATCCGTCGCGCGACGGCGGCTTCGTACGGCGGGCGGGGAACAGCTATCTCGCGGAAGCGGGTGACGCGTGGGTACCGCCGGCGCTCGTTCGGCAGCTCGGCATTCGAAAGAGCGATTTAGTCGACGCGACCACGGGTCGCGATCAGCGCGGGCGCCTGACCATAGTCGAGATTCGCGCGATCAACGAGGCCGATCCCGCCACTGCCGCGCGACGCGCGGAGTTCAATTCGCTTCCCGCTTCGTATCCCGAGCGAAAGCTCACGCTCGAGACGGGGCGCCCCGCGCGCGGCGGAGCGGAGCTCATTCGGCGGGCGATCGATCTGATCGCGCCGATTGGATATGGGCAGCGGGCCTTGATCGTCGCACCTTCCCGCGCCGGTAAGACGACCCTCCTGCACGGGATAACGGAGGGTGTCGCGCTCAATCACCCGAATGCATCGCTCATCATTCTGCTCGTCGATGAACGTCCCGAGGAAGTGAGCGAAGCCATTTCGTGGGGCGTGGGCGAGGTTGTCGCCTCGAGCTTCGATCAGCCCGCTGAGCGACACGTCGAAGTGACGGAGATGGTCCTGGAGCGGGCACGCCGGCTCGTCGAGATCGGAAAGGATGTCGTCATCGTTCTCGATTCCCTCACGCGAATGGCCCGAGCTCACAATACGGCGGAACGAGGCACTGGCCGCACCTTGTCGGGCGGACTCGATGCAACGGCGATGGCGAAGCCGAAGGCATTCTTTGGATCGGCCCGCGCCATCCCGGCATCTGCGGGCGGCGGATCGTTGACAATCATTGCCACGGCCCTCGTGGAGACCGGCTCGCGAATGGACGACGTGATCTTCGAGGAGTTCAAGGGCACGGGGAACTGCGAGATCAAGCTCGATCGGCCGCTCGCCGAAAAGCGCATCTATCCCGCGATCGATATCGGCACCAGCGGGACGCGCCGTGAGGAGAAGCTCTTTCGTCCCGAGCAACTCGATAGCGTGTACACACTGCGCCGCGGCCTGAGTCAGATGCCGCCCCAATCCGCGATGGAATGGCTAATCAAGCGGATCGCCGGCACCCCGTCCAACGACGCGTTGCTCGCGGGCCTCTAGGATCAACGGGTAGAGGGTGTTACGGCCGGGGCGCGAGCAGCGCCGCGGCCTTATCTCTTTGGGCGCGAGGCTTGCTTGTCTCGTCCGCCGTGACATCGCCCCTGCATTCCGGCCGGCCGCTCATCGCGCCCGGCACACGGCGGTCTTCATTCACGGCGACGCTTCTGATGGCCGTGATCGTCCCGGCGTTGTCGGCTCAGGCGCCGTCGCCAACGAAGAATCCTTCGCCCGAAGTCCTCAAACTCGTCATACGCGGCGTAAGAAACGTCAACAAGCATGACCTCGAGCTGAGCGTAGCAACACAAGCGTCGAGGTGTCGCAGCTTCTTGCTGGAGCCGTTCTGTCTCTTCAGCAAGTCGCCGATTCTCGTCGAGAAGCATTACCTCGACCACAACGACTTGCGGCTCGACGTGCTGCGCATGCGCGTCTACTACTGGCGGGCGGGCTACCGCGAGGCAACGGTCGACACGGCCGTTACACCGAGTGGCCAGGGCGTCGCGGTGACGTTCGACGTTCACGAGGGGGAACCGACGATCGTCGCCGCGCTTCGCATCGACTACGACACGACGCTCATCACCGTCAAACAGCGCAACAAGCTCGCGATCCTCAAAGTCGGAAAGCCGCTGAATCTCCTGACGCTGGATACGATGCGTGTCGGCTTCCAGGGCTTGATGTGGGACCGCGGCTATGCGGATGCAATCGTGGATACCGCGCTGAGCGTGAACGACTCGACTCGCCGTGCGGCGGTGGCCATGCGCGTCTTTCCGAATTGGCCGACGACCGTTGGCAACATTGTCGTACTCGGCAACCAGAAGGTCGCCACCCAGACGATTCTCAATATGCTGCTCCTGCGACCGGGGCGGCCGTACATACGGAACGACCAACTGGAGAGCCAGCGCACGCTCTACACGTCGAGTCTCTTTCGACTGGCGAGCATCCTGCCGCCGACCGGAGACAGCGTGAAGCGGATTGAGATCCAGGTGGTCGAGGCGCCACTCCACGATGCGCGCATCGGCGGCGGCGGCGACAACGTGAACTTTGGGCGTCTCGAGGCCAGCTATTCCGCGCACAATTTGCTGGGTGGCGCGCGACGCCTCGATATCACCGGCAGCGTGGGCAACCTGTTCGCCAACTACGTGGCCAACCACGGACCGTTCAAGGACTCGCTGCAAAACATCTTCGGCACGCCAGCGCTTTTCCGGCAGCCGACGTGGGCGGGGAGCATCGATTTCTCGCAGCCGGCATTCATGCGTCGGCCGGAGAATCAAGCGGGTTTCGGTATCTTCGCGCATCGCCGCGCCGAGCCGGCGATCTTCATCGATCGCGGCTACGGAGCGACGGCCACATTCACGCGACAGCTCACGGCGCGCGCGCCGGCGAGCCTAACGTATCGATACGAAGTGACGCGTGTGGAGGCCGGCGACGTGTACTTCTGCGTCAACTACGGCGTGTGCGATACGACGACGATCCAGACCTTGCGCGGCCATCAGAATCTCTCGCCGCTCACGCTGTCGGCGTTCATCGATCGCAGCGATCAGGCGTTCACGCCAACCAAAGGGTATGTAGCGCGGTTCGATATCGATCACGCATCGCGGTACACGCTCTCCGACTATCGCTACAATCGCGCAACCATGAATGCCGCCGCATACTGGCACCCGAGCCTGCGGCCGGAAGTCGTCGCCACTCATCTCCGCCTCGGCATCGTGCGGGCGATGACGAGTTCTGCTGGCGACACGGTGCTTCATCCGCGGACGCGATTCTACGCCGGCGGGTCGATGTCCGTGCGCGGCTACGGTGAGAACCAGCTTGGGCCGCGCGTGCTCACGATCTCTGCGGATACGCTGCGCGCCGCCACAGTGATCACGCCGCGCGCCGGCGGCGGCAATGATACGATTCCCGCGTGTCCAGCGACGACGCCGATCACGCAGTGTAATCCGAATCTAGGGCTCTCGAACGGCAAATTCCTTCCCCGGCCGACGGGCGGCACATCGGTGATCGAAGGCAGCGTCGAGCTGCGCGTGCCGCTGATGCGGCATCTGGACGGCGCGGTGTTCGTCGACGGCGCGATTGTCGGCAATGGCGTGCTGCAGGGTTTCCAAGACCTGAAATCGATCACCGACTTCGCGCACGGAACGAGCGCGATCACGCCGGGCGCCGGCATACGATACAACTCGCCGGTTGGCCCGATCCGGGTCGATCTCGGCTACAATCCGACGCTCATCGAGAATCTGCCTGTCATCACCAATACGGTCGTCGACGGGAAACAAAAGCTGATCGCGCTCGAGACAGAGCGCGCCTACTCGTATGGGAAAAACACCTTCCTCAGCCGTCTCGTCCTTCACCTTTCCATCGGGCAGGCCTACTGATGGACCCGGCGCTTCGTCGTCTCGGCCGTGTGCTCCTCGGCATCGCCACCGTGCTCCTCGGCATCGTGGCGTTGGCGGGTGTCGTGGTTGTCGTGCTCACGTCGACGGATTGGGGGCACGAGCGCGTGCGCCGGTTCGCCCTCGGACAACTGCAGAGCCGCGTGC
>QHUV01000108.1 GCA_003222065.1 Gemmatimonadota bacterium
GATTCCGCGGCGCGCCGCGATCCACGCGTCGAGCGGCAGCTGCGCGCCGTCGAGCTTCTGAGCTCACGTCAGAAGCTGATGGCGGGTCTACCGAACTTCGCAACGTATTTCGGGCGCGATCAGATGATGAGCGCGCTCATGATGCAGTCGGTGTGGACGCCGTCGATGATGGAGCACGTCATCGGCAGCGTGCTGCGAAAGCTCGCGCCCAATGGTGAGGTGAGCCACGAGGAAGCGCTCGGCGGACAGGCGATCCGCGAGGGAGCGGCAGAATACGTCCGACTGATCGATTCCGCGCGTACGCTCGTCGTGCGCGGCAGCCCTCGTCAGGCAGACACGCTCTTCGCGCGCGCCCGCGCTGTGCTCGGCGATCTCGAGCGCGTGCGGGAGAACTATCACATGATCGACGACGAGTTCCAGCTGCCCGTGCTCGTCGCCCGATACCTCAGTGATCGCCGATTGGACGCGGAGAAAAAGCGGGCATTTCTGGAAGGTCGAGAGCGCGGCACGACGCGACTCGCGCTGCTCGTCGAGGAGCTCGAGGTTGTCGCGGCGCGCGCCGCTCCGTACGCGGCGCGCCAGGACGCGACGAACCTCGTCGGCTTCGCGCCGCGCGACGCGACGCATTGGGAATCCGAGAGCTGGCGCGACAGCGGCGCAGGCTACGCGAATGGCCGGTTCGCAATGGACATCAATGCCATCTGGGTGCCGATGGCTCTCGACGGCATCGGCGAGATCATCGACGCGATCCACGCGGTCGGCCTGCCGATGTCCGGCGCCACGCTCGGGCCAACGCTCGCGCGCTACCTCGCCGACCGCTCGGTGCTCCAAGCCGCCGAACGGGCATGGGGTGGTGCCGTCCGACACTTTGTCGTCAGGCTGGGGCCGGCGGACGTCGACGGGCGCATCAACGCAAAACTCGCCTCGCTGCCCGAAAATGAGCGGCGCTACTGGGGCGGCGTGTTGGCGGCGACGAACGCCGCGCGTGACTCGGTCACCTTTCTCGCCCTCTCGCTCGACGCATCGGGGGCGCCGATTCCAGTGATGAACACCGACCCGGCGACGGCGCTTTTTCTCATCGATCTCAGCGGCCGGACGTTCACGCCGATCTCCGTCGAGCCGTTCCGCAACGTCGATCCATTCGTTAGGCAGTACCCGGCGGGGTTGTTCGTCGACGGTTTGGGACCCCTCGTAGCCAACGACGCCTATGCGGCGCCCGAGGTCTGGAGGGCGTTCGAGACTGACCGCTATCACTCACCGCGCGTCGTGTGGGGGAGGGAAGTGAACCTCATTACGCTCGGGCTGGCGCGGCAACTCGCCGCCGCCGTCGATGAGCAGGGGCGCCCGCGCGATCCTGCGCTCGCCCCGTACGTCACGCGCCTCGCCGCCGCGCTCCGCCGCACCCAACGCGCGGTCGATGCGTCCGGACTCCGGCATTTCGAGCTCTGGAGCTACCGGATCGATGGCGAGCGCCTTCAGCCGACGCGGTACGGGACGAGCTCGGACGTGCAGCTCTGGAATACGACGTCGTTGGCTGTTCAGTGGGCACTGACCCGGCTGCCGCGCAACGTCCTTGGCGGCCGCTGAGACCAGATCTCAGATCGGCACGCAAGGCGCCGCGTTGGCATCGCTCCCGGGAAAGCGAGCCCAGTTTCGAGAAGGCAGCCGCGAGATGAGAGCTTTGAGACTGAAGGGTCAGGAATATGAGATGGACTCTCCCTCTCAGTCATTCCTCACCTTTTCGACTCAAAGCTCGCTGCTCGTTTCTGTCTTCTCGAAACAGGGCTCGCTTTCCCGGGCGCGATGCTTGGGCCGGGAGGAGCTATCGGCCATACTTTTTCATAGCTGCCGTGAGCCGATCAACGGGCAACGCGTACACTCGAGCGTAGTTCGCCCCCGTCATCGTCTCCGCTTGCAGCATCGCGTTCAGCATCGCCTCTTCAGTTGCCTGGGCGGTGGCGTAGAAGAGCGGATTGATGCGGCCGTTCGGGATCATCGTTAGGTGCGCGACCCCCGTGTCGGAAGCGGCGTGGGCGTTGGCGGTCGAGAACGCGACGAAGATGTCGCCCGAGCTGTTCTCTCCCTTGCCGCCCATGCGGCCGATGCCTAACGAGACGCGCGTCGCGACGCGCTTGAGCTGGTGGGGCAGCAGCGGCGCGTCGGTGGCGACGACGACGATGATCGAGCCCTGTCCGTCGTCTTCGTTGCCCTGGCTCGTGCGCGTCGCCGGTGCGGCGTCGCATCGTGGGCCGGCGGCACGGATCGACGCGTCGGTCGTCGCAAGGCATGGTAGGAGATCGGGGATCTCCTGTCCCACCGGCACGCCGGCCACGCGAAGCTCGCGTCGCGCGCAGCAATTGCACTGGACGAGGACACCAACGGTGTAGCCGCCGTCGCGCGCGTCGAGCTTGCGGGATGCCGTGCCGATGCCGCCCTTGAATCCATGACACACCATGCCCGTCCCGCCACCGACGTTCCCCTCGACCGGCACGACGGCTGCCTTTGCGCCTTCCAGCGCCGACAACACATGCTCGGGCTTGACGTGAAATCCGTTGATGTCGTTCAGCCGACCGTCGTACGTCTCGGCGACGACCGGCAATCCCCACGGCTGAAGGCCAGGCCGCTTCACCTGCCATTGCAGAATCGCGTCGCGCACGACACCAACGGAATGCGTATTGGTGATCGCGATCGGACCCTCGAGAAAGCCCGATTCCTGCAGCCAAGTCGTTCCCGTCATCTCGCCGTTGCCGTTGAGCGTGAACCACGCGCCCATGACGGAATCGGGGTTGTCCTTGCCGCGCGGGTGAATGACGGTGACGCCGGTCCGCACCGGTCCCTGGCCGACGACGAGCGCTCCGCTACCGGAAATGAGCGTCGTCTGTCCGACCTCGACGCCGGGGACATCGGTGATGGCGTCGAGCGCGCCTGGTGTACCGCCGATCTGCGTGGCGATGCCGAGGTCGCGCGCGCGTGGCCTGGTGGGAGTTGTTTGTGCGAGCGTCTCCGTTGCGAGTGAGAAGGCAACGAGAGCGAGGGAGATCGAGAAGACGCGCATGGCAGGGCTCCGGGCAGGGTTGACCGCGGCGCGGTGAACCTAGCGCGCAAACGACGCGGCGGCGAGCTTCGGTGCAGTGGCGAGTGCACAGCGAGGATCTACAATGCTGCAACCCGACTCATACATCATCGGACCAATCCCAGGCTTCAGTCCGGGCGTCGGCCGCCTCGCGGCCATGATGACCTATGCGCGTTGGACGACGATGCGCGCGGTCGAAGGTCTCACCATGTCGCAGCTCGACCATCTTCACGACGAGTCGAGCAATTCCATTGGCGCGCTCCTCGCCCACATCGCGAGTGTAGAAGTTGGATATCAGCGCGCGACCTTCGATGGCCGAAGCATGACATCAGCCACACGCGACGCCGAGTGGATGGTCGCCGCACAACTGGGCGATCGCGCGCGGCGAGAGATTCGGGGAAAGCCGCTCGAGCACTACCTCGACGGGCTCGAAGAGGTGCGTTCGTTCACGCTCAGCGAACTGGCGCACCGCGACGACGAGTGGCTGGATCAGACGACGGCCTTCGGCAATGGCCGCAAGGCCAACAACTACTTCAAGTGGTTCCACGTGTTCGAGGACGAGCTGAATCATCGCGGCCAGATCCGATGGCTGCGACACCGACTGCCTGGGTCCTAGTCCGTCGTCGTGCGCCGGGTCGTTCTTCAGTCCACGCGCTCGAGCACCGACTTGATTGACCCAACGATCTCGTCGATCTGCTCCTTCTCGACGTTGAGTGGCGGCGAGAGCGCGATGATGTCGCCCGTCGTTCTGATGAGCACATTCTCATCACTGAAGCAGCGCGTGAACGCCTCGAAGGCCCGCGCGCCAGGCTTTGCCGGCCGCGACTCGAGCTCGATCCCGGCGACGATCCCCAGACTCCGAACGTCGACGACGTGCGGAGCGCCGCGAAGCGAGTGCACCGCATCCTCGAAATAGGGAGCGAGGGACGCCGCGCGCTCGAACAGCCCCTCCTCGCGATAGAGGCCCAACGTCGCCAGCGCCGCCGCGCAGGCGAGGGGATGACCCGAGTACGTGTATCCGTGAAAGAACTCGATCCCCTGCTCGGTGGCATTCACCACTGTCTCGTAGATGCCGCGCCTAACGAACACCGCTCCCATCGGCACCGACGCATTCGTGATCCCCTTCGCCACCGTCATCAAGTCCGGCTGGACACCGAAGTAGTCGGCGGCGAACGGCGCGCCGAGCCGCCCGAAGCCGGTGATGACTTCATCGAAAATGAGCAGGATTCCGTGCCTCGTGCAGATCTCCCGAAGCCGCTCGAGGTATCCCTTCGGTGGAATCAGAACGCCGGTCGACCCGGCGACGGGCTCGATGATTACCGCCGCGATCGTCGACGCGCCGTACCGTTGGACGAGCACCTCGAGCTCATTGGCCAGCTCGCGGCCGTGTTCCGGCTGTCCGCGCGCGAACGTGTTCCGCGCGTCGTGTGTGTGCGGCAGATGGTCGACGTTATGCAGGAGTTGCGCCGCGAACTGTTTCTTGTTGGTGTCGATCCCGCCAACCGAGATGCCGCCGAATCCCACACCGTGATAACCGCGGAGGCGGCCGATGAGCCTCGTCCGCGACGGCTCGCCCTTCGCCTGCCAGTAGGCGAGCGCAATCTTGAGTGCGCTGTCGACCGCCTCCGAGCCGGAGTTGGCGAAGAACACGTGATCGAGATCGCCAGGCAGGAGCTCGGCGAGACGAGACGCGAGCTCGAACTCGAGTGGGTGGCCCATCTGAAAGCCGGGCGCGTAGTCCAACCGCGCCGCCTGCTCGGCGATCGCATGCGCGATCGGCTCGCGGCAATGGCCGGCGTTCACGCACCAGAGCCCGGCCGTGCCGTCCAGGATGCGCCGGCCGTCAGCGGCGGTGTAGTACATGCCCTTGGCTTCGACGAGGAGCCGCGGCGCGCGCTTGAAGGCGCGGTTCGCCGTAAAGGGCATCCACAACTCCTCGAGTGACAGACTGGCAACGTCGATGTCGGCGGCCGAGACGGGAGCGGTAGTGTGAGTCATTGGAGCAAGGGGTTCAGGACTTGGGATCTGGAGTAATGTGTCGACGGAACGCTCCGGTCGCTATAGTGAGAGGCGGACCTGGGGAGGAGACGCCGATGGCCGACACAAAGCGGGATAAACCTAACGAGAGCGACGACGCACCGAGGGCGACGACCGCCGAGGTCGCGGCCGTCGTCCAGAATGTCCAGCGCAAGCGGCGCGGCCAGATCCGCTGGTCGGTCGGCGAGCACACGGCCGAGCTGGCCCTCCGCGCCCTCGATGAGCCGCAGCGCGCAGCGAAAAGGCCCTCGTCGTCGAAGTCCCGGCGCCGCAAACGGCACAAGCGTCTACTGTAGGCACGTTTCGGCAACAGGAGCAAATCCGAGTCCGCGCCGTGCTGTTCCAGCCCCGGCGGAACACTCCAATCTTGGTTGACGGCTGCACGCGCACGCGCCAATTTCAACAAACCGGCGCCTGGGTCGCCACCCGTCCGCGGAAAGGGACCGAGTCCCACCTAACGAGTCGATGTAAAAAATCGAGTCACGCTTCTTTCGGCCCGTGCCGCGGACATCGGGCTCTCCAGAAAGGAGCGCACATGCCTACTCGTTCCCTCCCGCCGCGTCCCGACCTCGCGCAACTCAAGCGTCAAGCCAACGAGCTACGACAGCTCCATCGCGAGGGCAAGCAGTCCGCCGCAGCGCGGATCATCGCCAATCATCCGCGACTGAAACGCGCGTCGCCGAGCGCGGTGCTCGACGCGAAGCTTCCACTCGCTGACGCCCAGCTCGTCATCGCCCGCGAATACGGCTTCGAGAGTTGGGCGGCGCTCAAACACGAAGTCGAGGCGGGCAAGCGCGTCGCGAAGTTCAAACCCCACCCGGCATTCAACGAGGCGGTCGCCACGCTCGTTGCCGGAGATCTCCGTCGCCTCGAGCAATTGCTGTCGGAGCATCCCGAGCTCGTCCATGCGCGGACCAATCTCGAGCCGCCGTACGGCTACTTCGCCGGGGCGACGCTGCTTCATCACATCGCCTGGAACCCCAGCCGGCGCGAACCGGTGCCTAACAACATCGTCGATGTCGCGCGTTTGCTTCTCGATCGCGGCGCCGACGTGAACGCACTGACGCTCGGGCGAAGCGCCGGCACGACGATGGGTCTCGTCATCACGAGCAGGATGGCGAGCGAGGCGAACGTGTCCGGGCCGCTGATGCAGCTCTTGCTCGATCGTGGCGCGACGCTCGATCTGGGCAGCTCGGAGTCGGTGATTCCGGACTGGGGGAAGCGTAGCGTCTTCGACGTCGCACTCTCGAATTACGCGACCCGGGCGGCGGAGAAGATGATCGAGCTCGGCGCGAAGCCTGACGTCTGCGTCGCCGCCGCGCTCGGCCGCATGGATCTCTTGAAGGACTTTTTCGATGTCAGCGGGCGCTTGCGGTCGCGTCCCCGCCGCCAGGGCAGACTGCTCACCGAGCGCGATACCATCGGGCTTGCCGCCCTCTTTGCGTACGTCAACAAGCATAACGAGGCCGTCGATTTCCTACTGGAGAAGGACGGCAACTGGAACATGACCGGCGTGAACAACGGCACATTGATGCATCGTGCCGCCTGGGATGGAGATTTGGCGATGGTGCAGCGACTCGTCGCCAAGGGTGCCGACATCTACAACCGCGACAACCCGTTCAACTCGACGCCGCTGTCATGGGCCCAACACAACAAACAGACCGCCGTGTTCAATTGGATGCGCGCCAACTGCGCGATCGATCTGCACGAAGCCGTGGGCTTCGATCTGCGTGAGCACGTCGAGGCGCGCCTCCGCGAGGATCCCGCCTCGGTCAACAAGCGCGTCGATCACTGGGATGTTCCGCAGTCGACGCCGTTGTACTGGTCGGCCTGGACCGAGATCAGCGACGTCGATGGCCGGCGCAAAGTCGATGAAACGGAGCGCCTCAAAACCGTTAGGCTCCTCCTCGACAGCGGTGCGGACCCCAACATCGTCGCCGGTGACGGAAACACCGCGCTCGACGTCGCGAACGCTGCGGGTGCGGCGCAGATTGCCGCGCTCATCGAATCCCGAGGGGGTAAGCGGGCGGCGGATCTATAACACTTGTCACTTGTCATCCTGAGCACTTCGCCTTCGCTCAGGGCAGGCTCCGCGAAGGATCTGCTGTCGGCATCTCCGCACGTCAAAAGCAGGACGCAGATGGCGCAGATAAAGCGCAGATGAAGCGCAGATGAAACAGCGGTGCACGATCTTTTGCAGTATCTGCGTTCATCCGCGCCATCTGCGT
>QHUV01000109.1 GCA_003222065.1 Gemmatimonadota bacterium
CGCTCGATCCGCACGGCCAGAACGGGAGCTATCTGCTTCTCGGCCGCGTTGCTCCCGGCGTCGACATCCATCACCTGGAGCCGTACGTCAAGCGCCTAACGGCGGTCATCGGCCAGCGCTTCCAGTACGCTGTCAAAGCCGACAAGACGCGCGACGCCAAGATCGTCCCGATGCGCGACGAGCTGCTCGGCTCCATCCGGCCGGCAATCGTCGCCACCTTCGTTGCCATGGGACTGATCCTGCTCATCGCCTGCACGAACGTCGCCGCGCTCATGTTGGGCCAAGTTGAAGGGCGCGCCTCGGAGCTGGCCGTTCGTGCCGCGCTCGGCGCCACCCGCGGTCGCATCGCACAGCAGTTGACGATCGAGGCGCTGCTCATCGGTGTCGGCGCCGCCGTCGTCGGTGGCGTGTTCGCCGCCGTCGGCTTTGGCGTACTCGCGCGGGCCATGCCGATCGGTGCCTGGGGAGAGAGCGCGAGCTTCGATTGGACGATGTTCGTGGCGGCGTTCGCGCTCGCCCTGGTCGCGGTGCTATTGATTGCTCTCGTGCCGGCCCTCTCGCTTCGGCGCGGCGATCTGCGGGGCGCGCTGATCGGCGCCCGCACGAGTGGCATTCAGATGCGCGGCGGACGGCTGGAGCGTGGACTCGTCGTCGCCGAAGTTGCACTGGCGATGCTCATCGCGTCCGGCGCGGCGCTCCTCGTGCGGAGCGTGACCAAGTTGTACGCGCTCGATCCCGGCATCGAAACAAAAGGGATCGCCGTCGTCGACGTGTTGGGCAGTCCGAACATCCGCAGCGGCGCGCGCGGTCGCACGATCGAGGAGCTCATGGCGGCGCTCGCCGCGCTTCCCGGCGTGCGATCGGTCGGCGCGGCAATGAAAATCCCACTTCGCGGCGGCGGTGACAGCTTCGACGTCACGATCGACGGGCGTCCCGATGCCGAGCACACCTTCACATACTTCAGAATCGTCTCGCGTGACTATTTCGCCACGTTAGGCATCAAGCTCCACGCCGGCCGTACCTTTGACAATTCGGATCGCCTATTTACAGCGGCTGACACGAACCCGACGCTGTCGATCGTCGTCAATGACGCGTTCGTCAAGAAATACTTCCCCGGTGAGAATCCGATCGGACGGATCACGGGGGGCGGATTCAACGCGCCGCAGCGGATCATCGGTGTCGTCGGCAACGTCGCCGAGGCGAAGCTGACCGACGGCGCGGAGCCGGTGCGCTACTATCTCGGCGGGCAGGCGCCATGGTGGGGGAATCACGTCACGTTCGTCGTGCGGGCGCAGCGTCCGGGGGACGCGACGGCATTGCTCGAGTCCGCGCGCCGCGGCGTGCAGCGTGTCGCGCCGGGATACGCGGTGGAGGGCACGACAACGATGGAGCGCGTCTTCGATTCGGCCGTCGGCCCGGCGCGGCAGATCATGGCGCTCCTCACGCTCCTCTCGGCGCTGGCCCTCGGGCTCGGCGCCGTGGGGATCTACGGCGTCATCGCTCACTTCGCCGCACGACGCCGGCGTGATTGGGCGATTCGTGTCGCGCTGGGCCTGCGCGGGCCGGTTGTCGTTAGGCATATCGTCGGCCAAGGTGCCGCACTCGTTGGCGTTGGCGTCGCCATCGGCGCCGTCGGCACGGTGCTGCTGGCGCGGTTGCTCGTGTCGTTTTTGTTCGGCGTCAGCACCGTCGATCCGATCGCGTTTCTCGCTGCCAGCCTCGCTCTGCTCCTCATCGGCGTCGCGGCCGCCTTCATTCCGGCCTGGCACACCGCGACCGTCGATCCGGCGATCGTGTTGCGCGATTCATGAGGTGCCATGCGTGAATCTCAGTTCGTTCCGCTCGGCGTGCTCGAGGAGCAGATCCTCGTCGCCGTGCTACGCACGCGCGACGAGGCGTTCGGGATGCAGGTTCGCCGCGAGATCGAACGCGTCACCGAGCGCGACCTCGCCATTGGGGCAGTGTACGCGACGCTCGATCGGCTCGAAGCGAAGGGCCTCCTCGCCTCGCGCCGCACGATCACCGACGGCGCGTCGCGCCGAGTGTTCGCGGTAAGCGCCAAGGGCGCACGGGCGCTGGGGGAGACGCGCACGATGAGGGAACGGCTGTGGCGTGGAGTGGATGTGCAGAGGCTGCAGCTACTGGCAAGGGCATGAACGCCAGAATTTCGCATGCACGCATCGCGACGTCGACTGCTGAGCCCAGCCCAGAGCCGGCCAGTTGAGAGCAATCAGCCATGAGCAACATCTCCATCAGCGCCGCGGACGATGGCTCGAGCCGGCTCACGGCTGATGGCTCTTCGCTGATCGCTCTAGTCTGGGCTCGTCAGTCGACGTCGCGATATCAATTCGCGGCACGGATGTCCAATGCGCAAGCTCAGTGCTCATCAGCTCGCGGCTGATCGCTGATCGCTCTCCGCCGGAGAGCTCCCTCCGTTACAGGAGCAGCTCGTAGTAAACGAGCGGCGTTCCCCGATAGTTGACCCGTCCGACCTCGCGAAATCCACAGTTGCTGTAAAACCCGCCGGCTCCGGCGTCACCGTCATACGCATCGAGCCGGATCGCGTCCCCAGGCCACTCTCGCACTCGGCGAATCGCGTGCTCGAGACACAAACGGCCGATGCCGCATAGTTGATAGTCGGGGCGCACGGCCATGTTGGTCAAATAAATGGCCCGCTTGCACTCGGTGAAATACGAGCGATCGATCGCCCACGGTTTCTTCGTTGCCAGACGAAACGTGCCGATCGCGGCGGCGCCGCGGCGGGCGATCCAGACCTCCGCGTGGCGTAGGTCGGCGACCACCCCGCGTTCCGACGGTTCGCTCGACCAATGGCCCTCACCGTACTGCCGCGTTAGCTCTTGGGCCGCGGCGCCGCGCAGCGCGGCGAGCGCCGGCGCGTCGGAGGGCCCAGCCAACGTGAATGCTAGACGACCCGTTAGGCGGCGGCTCTTCGGCATCGGCACAGATGAGGTTGATCGGCGCTAACGCTGCGACATCCGCGCGGCGTACATCGTGCCGCCGAAGTCGGAAAGTCGGCGGCCGACGACTTCCGGTGCGGTGACAGACGTCTCGCTCGCGAGATCCGCAAGGCGCGTGAGCGAAACGGGGTAGGGAACCCACCGGCTCGGCGGCCGGTTGTCGTACTCGACGACGACGATCGCGCCGCCGCGTACCACACCGCGCGCAACGTGCTCGAGCACTCGTGCCTGCTCGTTGTCCGGGACGAAATGCAGTGCATTGGCGAGAAGCACTCCGTCGAGCGACGGCAACTCCATCGGCTGCGTGAAGTCGGCGTGCCTAACGACTATCGCCGAGCGGCCGTCGCTGCCCCCTCGCCGAGCGAGCATCTCGAGGGCGGCGATCGCGGTGGCGTCGCGTTCGATGGCGTAGACGGTGCCGCCAGGTCCGAGCAAACGGGCAAGCGCGGCCGTGAACGTCCCCCTCCCGGCACCCAGGTCGGCCCAACGGCCGCCGCCAAGTACGGCCGGCGCGATGAGTTGAACGGCGTCGCGGACATTCATTCACGCCGATTGTGCGGGCCGTGACGCGCGCCGTGCCTCGACGGCGGAAAGGAATGCGGCTGGCTCATCGACCCTGAGCCCGAAGCGCCGAACATCGCGATGCAATCCCGCCGTGAGCCGTACTCGCTGTACGGCGTCGAGCACGATCAACACGTTCGGCGCGGACGGTTTGGTGAGATTCAGGTAGTCGCGGCCTTGGTTCGTCCCCAGCGCCGGCAGATCGCGGAAGCTAGGCTTGAGCACGCGAGCGATCGCCCCCAGCGAAATGGCGATGTCGAACCGCCGACCGATCTCGAGCCGGAGGCTATTGTCATCCAGGCGAATGGTCCCCGTGCCGAGGGCCCGATAGTCGCGGACGAGCCAGAGTACTGCGGCGAGGCTGCTCAGCGTGAGTATCCACGCCACAAGCGGATACCGCACGGTGACCGCGAAGTGGACGGCGACCGACTCGATGACGATCACGGCGATGATCGCGGTCGTAATCGCACCCGAGCGCGCCGCACGATAGGAGAACTCTAAAGTATCCGTCATCGCAGCTCGACTCGCGAAAACGACGCGATCATCTCGCTCTCCGACGGCGGGCGCAAGACATTTCGCTCGGCGAACTCCGCGGCCTGTGGATACGCCGTCGACCGAATACGCGTTGCCGCTTGCCTGAAATCGTACGGTGTCCGCATCAGCTGAACGTCCGCTCCCAACAGCAGCCAGTAGGCACCCGGCTCCTGGAAGGGCATACCGACGCTGCCGGCGTTGACGACACGGGTCGTGCCGATCATGCGGTCGAACTGCATGTGCGTGTGCCCACAGACGACCAGCGCCGCACCGGTCGGCTCGAAGATTGGCACCAGCCGCTCCTCGGGGGTCGTGCGCGTGAAGATCTCCGTGTCATTGCGCGGCGTCGCGTGGCAGAACAGCACGCCGCCCAACGGCTCGAGTACGACGCGCGCCGTCGCCGGCCAGTCGGCGACGAGCTGCGCCTTGTGCTCGTCGAGCTGGTCCGCATTCCAACGCATCGTGGCATGGAAGCTCTCGGGAATCCTGTCGGAGACGCGGCCGGCACGGGCGGCCAGGACCTCGCGGTCGCCATTGCCGAGGATGAAGCGCGCCGGCAGGCCGAGATTGAGTAAGGTATCAAGTACCTCTCGTGCCATCGGGCCGGGCATCACATCCCCGCCAACGACGACCAGATCGACTCGCGCCGCGAGCACCTCTCGCAACACAGCCTCGAGAGCCGGAAGATTGCCGTGAATGTCGTAGAGAGCGGCAATGCGCATCAGGTCCGAGCTCGGCTGGTGCTGGGGTCAAGGATTGAGCTGAACTCCACCGATAGATGCTAGCCGGCCCCCATCAAGCGCGCGATCTGAGCCGGCCCGGGCGCCGACGCCGACGAATCGTCGGGGTGGTTCCCGTCGCGTTGCCCCAGTGGCAGATTGCCGCATTCCGTTCTCCTGGGGTTTCCATGCGTGGGGCGTCCGTTGTCGTCGCTGTGAGCATTCTTGCAATTCTGAGTGGCGCGGCACACTCGCAGACGGGCCGCCCCGGTGCGCGCGGCGGCCGGCCCGTGAGGGCGATCCAGCCGGGCGAGAGTTGCCCGGACGGCACGACCGAGATCCGGCCGCGGAGCTGCATGGCCCCCGACCTGCCGGCGCCGAGCATCGTCGACTACCGCCCGCGCTCGACGCTCGTGACGCCGGCGCATGTCGTTAGGCGCGCCAAATTCCCGGCCGTCGACTTCCACGGTCACCCGGAAGCCCTCCTCGAGTCCAGCGAGGGGCTGGCGACCCTCGGCGCGGCGCTCGACAGCTTGAACGTGCGACTGATGGTCGCCGCGGACAATCTCTCCGGTGATCGGCTGCAGCGCGCCGTCGCCGCGATCCGTGCGTCGCCGCGCATGAAAGACCGCGTCCGCGTACTGGCTGGTATCGACTTTCGGAACGTCGGACCGGGTTGGGCGGAGAGGGCGGTCGCGCAGCTCCAGGCGGATCTCGCCGCCGGCGCTGTCGGCGTCGGCGAGATCTCGAAGAGTTTCGGCCTAACGATCAAGAAGGCCGACGGCTCGCGGCTCAAGCTCGACGATCCCGATCTCGATCCGGTCTGGGACGCATGCGCCCGCCTCGGTATCCCCGTGTTCATTCACACCGCCGATCCCGAACAGTTTTTCGAGCCGATCGACTATGCGAACGAGCGGTGGCTGGAGCTGGCGCTGTTTCCGGGGCGCCGCTATCCGCCCGATCGCTTTCCGCGCTTCGAGGAACTGATGACGGAGCGCGACAACCTGTTCCGCAAGCATCCGAAAACGATCTTCGTCGCCGCTCACATGGGTTGGCAGGCCAACGATCTCGGCCGACTCGGGAAGATGTTGACGGACATGCCTAACGTCTATACCGAAGTCGGCGCGGTCCTCTATGACATCGGCCGCCAACCGCGGGCGGCTCATGATTTTTTTGTGAAGTTCCAGGACCGTATCTTGTTTGGAAAAGACTCGTTTCAGCCTGAAGAGTATCCCTACTACTGGCGCGTGTTCGAGACGCGCGATGAGTACTTCGACTATTACCGGGGCTATCACGCATTCTGGAAGCTGTACGGTATCGATCTTCCCGATTCAGTCTTGAAGAAGGTGTACTCCGAGAACGCGCTCAAGATCGCGCGTGGGCTGCCACGATAGTGGCCGGTCGTGACATCGTTTCCCCCTCGCGTGTTGATCGTAATGCCGGAACAGTGGCGGCGTGCCCTGCTTCGTGCCGCGCTCCGCGAAGTCGGCTATGACGCGATCGGCGCCCGCGGTATCGCCGAGGCGCAGTTGATCCGTGCGGTCGTCCCCGACCGCGGCACCGTAAGAGTCATCATCGTCGATCAAGCGGCGCTCGGCACCGGTGGGCTGTCGAGGTTCGCCGCTCTTCGCGAGCGACATGAGAATCCGCGCACGATTCTCCTCGCTCGCGCGACCGTCGACGCGCCGAAGGGGCCTTGGGATCGAGTACTGCGGCGCCCCGTCAGCATCGAGCAGATCGTGGCCGCGGTGCGATCGCTCGTCCCGCTGCCGCAGAGAGCACGCGCGCCCATCGACTGATGCCATGAGTGCACGCGATGAGTGACTGCGTAAAGCTGACTGCTCGCCGATTTGATGAGTAGATCAGCAACAGTCGCTTGAGGCAGTTCGCGACACATCGGGCAGGTTGCGGCCGGCGCTGATTGCATGTGCGCACATGCATCCGTGATAACGTCCTATCGCCATGGGGGTTGGCTACATGGGACCCCAGCGGCGCCGGCATTGCTTATAGGATAGCAACGTTGGCCCGTCCGTCCGACGCTGGAGCGAGATGTGCCGAACCCACCTTACAGGATTTCCCAATGACCAACATGCTTCGCGCCCGGAAGGGCTTTACGCTCATCGAGCTGCTGATCGTGGTCGTCATCATCGGCATCTTGGCCGCGATCGCGATCCCGAAGTTCGCCAACACGAAGTCGAAGGC
>QHUV01000110.1 GCA_003222065.1 Gemmatimonadota bacterium
TCATCGTGTCGCGATAGAGGTGGGCGCGTCCGCCAGCGTGCAGCCGTACGTAATTCCCGGCGGCGTCGGCCCACTCGATGTCGCGGGCGGCAACGAAGTACATGCGATGGCCGCTTCGAATGAGAAAACGCTCATCGTGAGCGTGCTCGGACCGAAGCATGGCGAGTAACTCGCGGAGCGCGGGATCGAGTGACGGCGATTGGCGCGCTCCGGCGCGTGCGCGCCGTGCCGACGCGCTCTCCAGCGCTCGCTCGAGGCGCGCGCGATCGAACGGCTTGAGCAGATAATCGAGCGCCCGAACCTCGAACGCTTTCACCGCGAACTCGCCGAACGCGGTCACGAAGATGACCGCCGGAGAGGGAGCAGCATCGGCGGTCTCGGAGCCCGACTCGCGCATCGCCTCGAGCGCGGCGATGACCTCGAAGCCGTCGAGCTCGGGCATCTTTACATCGAGAAAGACGATGTCAGGCTGTTCGCGCATGATCATGTCCACCGCTTCGGCGCCATCGCGTGCCTCGCCGACGATCTTCAGATCATCGCGATCGTCGAGCAGCGAGCGGATGCGTTGGCGCGCCAATGGCTCGTCATCCGCGATGACGATGCGCGTCGAGCGTGGAGCGTCGTTGGGCGTCGGGCGAGATAGCTCAGTCATCCAACGGCGAGCGCGGGTATCGGCAGATCCCGGCCGGCGGCGGAACGGCGCAGCGGAATCGTGATCGTGACGACGGTGCCGCCATTGTCCCCACGACAGATCGCGAACGCATGCGCGTCGCCGTAGAGTTGACGGAGACGCAGCCGCGTGTTGCCCAGACCGACACCCTCGTCAGGCGCCAGGCCACCGTTTGCCGGGCGCTCGAGGCCACACCCGTCATCGCCGACGCGAAGGTGGAGCGTCTCGCCCGCGTCGGTCGCCTCGATGACGATGCGGCCAGCCCCAGCGCGGCGCGCGATGCCGTGCTCGATCGCATTCTCGACGAGCGGCTGAAGAACGAAATGCGGAACGAGCGCGGCGCGGGCGCGCGGCGTGACGCGAATCGCCACCGACAGCCGGTCTTCGTGACGCACCCGCATGATGCCGAGGTAGCGCTCGAGAAGCGCCAGCTCTTCGGCCAGTGGGATCTCATGCGTCCCCGACGTCTCGAGCGACGCGCGCAGGAGATCCGCCAGTTGCACGACCATGCGGTCCGCCGATGCCGGATCGCTGTGTACGAGCGTCGAGATGCTGTTGAGAGTATTGAAAAGAAAGTGCGGCCGGAGCTGACCCCGCAGTACTTCCAGCTGCGCTTCCGACAATCGAACGCGCAGTTCGGCGGCAAGCTGCTCGCGTTCCTGCCAGCGCCGGTAGAAGAGGATACCGTGGATGATGGCGATGACAGCCCAAAAGATCATCGACTCGATGATGAAGTTCGACGCGAGCGCCCGGCCGAGCGTCGCGCTCGCGTCTCCGCGCATGAACCGCCAAACTTGCACGAGGAAGGCGTACTTGATCACCACCGCGATGCTGCTGGCCACGAGCTGTATGAGGAGGTTGCCGCGCCAATGTCGCCTGTCGACTGGATAGTGCGTTGCCGTCCAGAAGAACAGCGGTGTGAATACGGCGCACGTGTACCAATCGAGCATGCGTGCCGCGAACAGTCCCCGAGTCAGATGTTGACCGGATTGGCCGAGGTAGAGAGCGCCTTGCGCGCACGAGAGGAGTCCCAGCGTCGTCCAGACGCCGAAGATGGCGATGGTGGTGAGTGTTCGTGATGACACGATGTCAATGTACGACCATTCTCGGCGGTCGAGGCGTCGAGCCGGGATGGTCTAGCCGTGTCACGTGACGAGCCAGCCCGTTGGAAGGATCGGCTGGCCGGTTATGGTTAATGCGTCAGGATGCCGGTGGCGGAGGGCAAGCGATTTGCCTGCTTCACTCCGTCCCACACCCGAGGTGACAGACCGTGAATCTGCTCGAACCTGCCCGTCCGCGCTGGACCGACATCGCTCTCAGCGTCCTCCGCATCGTCGCGGCACTCGTGTTCATGCAGCACGGAAGTCAAAAGCTGTTCGGCTTTCCGCCGAGTGCCGCAGCAGGCCCCGTTCCGCCGCTGGTGCTGGTGTCGCAGACTGGATTGGCGGGGATTCTCGAGTTCTTCGGCGGCCTGCTCTTTCTCTTTGGCGCGTTCACGCGGCCCGTGGCGTTCATTCTCGCTGGTGAGATGGCGGTGGCGTACTTCCAGGTGCACGCGCCGCGCGGGCTTTTGCCCATTGTGAATCGCGGCGAGCTGGCGGTAATGCTTTGTTTTGTATTCCTGTATTTCGCCTTCGCCGGTGGGGGCGCGTGGAGTGTCGACGCGTTGCTTCGCGGCCGGTCACGTGGGCGGGCGGATTCACCGAACGTTGCTCGGGTTTAGCAAGCGGGTCGTTCGCCGTTAGGCGCGGTTCGCGTTTTTCCCCTATCCACATGCCCATACGACCTTTTATCCTCTCCGAGACGACGTGGAAGACGGTCGATGCGACGCCATACGAGCTCGCGATCCTGCCGTGGGGTGCGTGCGAGGCCCACAATTTCCACCTGCCGTACGCGACGGACACGATTCAGGTAGTGCGAGTGGCGGCCGCGGCGGCGCAGCGCGCCTGGACGGCTGGTGCACGGGTGCTCGTTCTGCCGTCGGTGCCATTCGGCGTGCAGACGACGCAACTCGGGATCAAAGGCTGCATCAACATGAACCCGAGCACGCAGGCAGCGTTACTCGCTGATATTGCCGGCTCACTCGATCGACAGGGAATCCTCAAGCTGTGCATCTTGAATGGCCACGGCGCGAACGACTTCCGGCAAACGATCCGCGAGCTTCAACCGAAGACGCGCGTGTTCCTGAGCACGGCTAACTGGTACAAGATCGTCGACCCGAAAGGGCACTTCGAGGATCTTGGGGACCACGCGGGCGAGCTGGAAACGAGCGTAATGATGCACCTCGCGCCCGACGCGGTTCTGCCGCTGAGTGAGGCGGGCGACGGCCGCGAGCGGCGATTCCGGATCGGCGCCTTACGAGACGGCTGGGCCTGGGCGCCCCGTGACTGGAAGCAGGTCACCGCGGACACGGGCATCGGCAACCCGAAGCGTGCGACAGCCGACAAGGGGCGCAATTATCTGGAGAGCGTAGTGCAGCAGCTGTCGCAGTACTTCATCGAGTTGGCGAAAGCGGATTTGGGGAAGTTGTATGAATAGGCGTCGATCTCAATCACTGGATTCCTCGCGCCGCGGCTCTTACAGCGTCATCCAAACAGCCGCTGCACAGCGATGTCCACGGCCGCGTGTAACACTAGAACGAGCTCGGGAACGTCTCTGGCACTTCCCCGACCTTCACCGGCAAATGCAGCGGTGACAGCGCTCGTGTCTCATCGATGAAGATGAAGGCGTCGTAACGACCGGGGACGACCGTCGGCACGTAGTTGCCCCAGCGTTCGTGGTCGGGCTCGTAGACGACGCCGATGGCGCGATGGGCGATCGGCTCGTCGAGCGCGGCGACGCCACCGTCGACCGTACCGTCGAAGAGAAGGAGTGCGGCGCGCTGATGGTCGCTGAGCGCCTGGTGCATCACGTCTTCCCAGCTGCCGTCGCGCGCGTCAGGAACGGACATGCGCCGCATCGGCGCGCCCCACTCTTCGCCGGCGATGACGGTGCCGTGATGTGAGCCAAAGCCGACGAGGACGACGCCATCCTGGTCGTGCGCCTGCCTAACGAGCTGACCCACGTTGACCATGCCCGCACTCGCCATGTTGGTGAAGCGGGCGTCGCCGATGTGCGTGTTGTGCTCCCACACGATCGCCTTCGCATCCGGGTTGAACTGCTGGTGGTGCGCCATGAGGCGGTCGAGCGTGTCCACCATATGATGGTCGCGGACGTTCCACGACGCGGAGCCAGCGCGCACCATGGTGCGATAGTACAGCTCGGCGTTCTTTGCGACGAACGCGTTTTGTTCGGCGTTGAAGAACGCCTCGCGGCCGTCCTGAGCGTACTCGGGCGCGCGGCTCCTCAGCGTGCGTAACACGGACACCGCTTCGTCCTCGCACGACGTTGGCACGAGGTAGGTAGCACGAGCGTACTCCTGCTCGTCCTCGCCGTACGGCTCGAAGCATCGATAGGCGCGCTTCGCGTTCGCCGCGAGCTGTGGATCGATGTGTTCCAGATAGTCGACGACAGCGCGCATCGAATCCCAGAGTGAGTAAACGTCGAGCCCGTAAAATCCGACTCTTCGATCCTCGCTGAGACGGCGTTGATCGTTGTAGCGACGCAGCCACTCGACGAGATCGACGATCTCTTCGTTCGCCCACATCCAAGTGGGCCAGCGGTCGAAGGCATGCAACACCTCGCGAGCCGTGGCGCCGGAGCTCGGGTAACTCTTCGCGTAGCGGTTGACGCGGTAACAGTCGGGCCAGTCGCCTTCGACGGCGACGAACGAGAACCCTTTCTCACGGATCAACCGCTTCGAGAGCTCGGCGCGCCAGGTGTAATACTCGGACGTGCCATGCGACGCCTCGCCGAGCAGGACATAGCGCGCGTCGCCGATGCGATCTATGAGTGGGTCGAGATCGCTCGCATCGTGCAACGGCTGAGCGCGTCGGCGGAGCTCGGTCGCCAACGCCCGGCTTTTGCCGCTCTCACTCGATGACTCCCTTCGTGATCCAAACATCGTCCTACCCGCCCAAAAGAATCACTCGTTGCCAATGCAAGTTGGAGGCACGACGGTAGACACGGCGGGCTGTCCCCGAGGCGGATGTGAGGTTTCGCCCTGACGAGCTGGACGAGGCGGGCTTCGGCGCTCATTCTCTGTGTGCCGCGCGCGACGCGGCCAGAGATTCCGAAGCCTAACGAGCCTTCATCCTCGTCACACCACGATGCGCATCCTCTCTTTCGTTTTCATCGCCGCCACGACCGCCGCGTGCAGCATAAGGCCAGAACCGCAGGCCAGCCAGCAAGGCAGCGCTCAGCAATACGACATCGTCATCAGTAATGGCAAAATCGTCGACGGCACTGGTAATCCATGGTTCTATGGTGACGTCGCGATCAGCGGCGATCATATTGCTCGGCTCACGCCCGCCGGCATGCTGCACGACGCGGCCGCGAAGGAGCGCGTCGACGCGCGCGGGCTCGTCGTCGCGCCAGGAGTCATCGATATTCAGGCGCAGTCGTATGCGGAGCTTCTTTCGGGAGACAGCCGCGTCATCAGCATGATCACGCAAGGCGTGACGACGATGATCCTCGGCGAGGGGGACACGCCCGCGCCAGCGAACGAGAAGACCTTTCAGTCGGCCGCCGCAATCGCGATGGACACGTCGCTGCAGCGCGAGATGCATGGCTTCACCGGTCCGCGCGGATTCGACACGTGGCTGCGGGCGATGGAAAAGCACACGACATCGGTGAACGTCGGCTCCTTTCTCGGCGCGGGTACGGTGCGCGGCTACGCGAAGGGAATGACCGACGGGCCAGCCACCGCGGCGGAGCTCGACACGATGCGACGCGTGGTGCGCGACGCGATGCTCGACGGCGCCTTTGGTGTCGGAAGCGCGCTCATCTACCCGCCCGGGAGCTACGCGACGACCGAGGAGCTCATCGAAGAGGCAAAGGCGATGGCGCCGGTTGGCGGCGTCTACATCACGCACATGCGCTCGGAAGGCGACAGGCTCGTCGAAGCGGTCGACGAGGCGATTCGTATCGGGAGAGATGGGGGCGTACCCGTCGAGATCTATCACCTCAAGGCAGCGGGCGTGCGCAACTGGCCCAAGGCGGCGCAGGTCGTTTCCAAAATCGATTCGGCACGGGCTGCTGGCCAAGACGTAGCGACGGATCAGTATCCCTACGTGGCAGGGCAGAACAATCTGTCGTCGTGCATTCCGCCATGGGCACACGCGGACGGAAAGCTGCTCGACCGTCTTCGTGACGCGCCGACGCGCGCCAAGATCAAGACGGAAATGACGAGCCAACACGCGACCTTCGAGAGCCTCTGCACGGCGGCGACGCCGGCGGGCGTCGAGGTCGTCGGCTTCACCGTCGATTCGCTCAAGAAATACGAAGGGAAGCGGCTCACCGAGATCGCTCAGGCAATGCACAAGGATTGGTCGGACGCGCTCGTCGACCTAACGATCGCCGAACAGAACAAACTCGGCCAGGTCATCTTCGTCGCCTCCGACTCGAACGTCGCGATGCAGGTCCGGAAGCCATGGATGAAGTTCGGGACCGACGCGGAGGCGTTCAATCCGGATAGCGCGAAGATCGCCACGCATCCGCGCGCCTATGGGACCTATCCGCGCATTCTCGGCCGGTTCGTTCGCGACCAGCGAATCCTGACGCTCGAGGATGCCGTACGAAAGATGACCGCTGCCGTGGCCGACCGGCTGAGCATTCGGGACCGAGGCGAGCTACGCGAGGGGATGTACGCGGATGTCATGTTGTTCGATCCGAACACGATCATCGACAAGGCCACGTACGAGAAACCGCACCAGCTATCGGTCGGCGTCAAGTACGTCTTCGTAAACGGTGTAGCGGTGGTGCGTGACGGAAAGGTGACGGGGGCGAAGCCGGGGCGCATCGTTAGGGGTCCGGGGTGGCGAGGAGAGTAGCAGTCAGTTGCGTAGTTATCAGACAGAGATGTAACCGACATGACTCTGACAGCACCCGAGCAACGGACTCATTCGCTCGCACCGTCGCTCCTTTCACCATCCGCTCTTCGTCCTCGGCATTGCCGGCAAGGCGAAGTCATTCCGCTCGCTGCGCGCGGAAGAGCGGGAGAAAGTGCTGCTGACGATGGCGACGAGCTCCGTGCCGCTTGCGCGCAAGGGATTCCAGGCGGTGAAGCGGCTGACGTCGTTCCTGTTTTACGCGCTGATGGACGAGCGGCGCGCCAATCCGACCTGGCACGGCATCGGCTATATGCCGCCGCCTAACGGTGCGGCCCGCGACGGGGCGCTCACGCTCACGAACATCGATGCTCCCGCGCAACTCGAAGCGGACGTCTGCATCATCGGGTCGGGCGCGGGTGGCGGCGTCGTCGCCGCCGAGCTGGCGCGCGCCGGCCGGCATGTGATCGTGTTGGAGCAGGGCCCCGGCGACCAAGCGCCGCAGTTCGATCATCGTGAGATCGTCGGCACCCAGCGATTGTACCTCGATCGCGGGACCACATCGACGCGCGACCTCGGCGTCGCGATCCTCGCGGGTGCGTGCGTCGGCGGAGGCACGACCGTCAACTACCAGACATCGCTCCGATTGCCGGACAGGACGCGCGATGAATGGGCGGCGCTCTCAGGACTGCGCATGTTCGCGGAGGAGAGGTTCTCGAGCGCGTTGGACGCCGTCTGCGACCGCATCAATGTCGGAACGGTCGAGAGCGCGATCAACGGCAACAACGACGCCTTGCGTCGCGGCTGCAAGGCGTTGGGTTGGAGCTGGCAGCACCTCGCGAGGAACGCGCGCGGCTGCGATCCCACGCAGTGCGGATCGTGCGTGTTCGGCTGTCGCCACGGCGGGAAGCAGAGCACCGCTGTGACGTTTCTCTGCGACGCCCAGCGCGCGGGCACGACGACGATCGTACCGAATTGCCGCGTCTCGCGCGTGACGTATGATCGGTCGCGCGTAACCGGCGTCCGCGCCGTGGCGCGCGACGCCGATTCGGCAATGGGCACCGAATTCCAGGTCACCGTGCGGGCGCGCACTGTCGTCGTCGCCGCGGGGGGATTGGGGACGCCGGCGCTACTGCTCCGTTCCGGCCTCAAGCACCCAGCGTTAGGCAAGAACCTATATTTGCATCCGACGACCGCCGTCGCCGGCGTTTACGCGGAAATGGTGCGGCTATGGGAAGGCCCGCCGCAAACGGTGATGTCCGAGGAATACGCGGCGCTGGACGGAAATTTCGGCGTCCGGCTCGAAGTGTCCCCTGCGCATCCCGGGCTTTTGGCGCTCGCGCTCCCCTGGTTCGGCGCCCGCGATCACCGCCAGCGCATGCAGCGCGCCGCCCATGTGAGCGCGACGATCGTCCTGACGCGGGACGCGAGTGGCGGGCGAGTTCGCGTTAGGCGCGATGGGCGGGCGGCGATCGAGTATCGCCCCGGTGTGCGCGAGCTGGCTCACATGAAGCGCGGCCTGGCGGCGGCGGTGCGCGCCCACGTCGCCGCCGGCGCCGAGGAGATCATCACCTTGCACTCCCGTGAGCAGGTGCTCAACGCTAGAGGGGCAACAACGGCAGCTATCGATAATTATTGTGCGAGCGTGGTAGCGGCCGCGCTCGATCGCAATTGGTCGACGCTGTTCAGTGCGCACCAGATGGGCACCTGTCGGATGGGGGCTGGGAGGGATACGTCGGTCTGCGATGAACGCGGCGCCGTGCGCGGCATCGATGGCCTGTTCGTTGCCGACGCGAGTCTCTTTCCGGCCTCATCGGGGGTGAATCCGATGCTGACGGTGATGGCCGTGGCGAAAATCGTCGGCGAGGGGCTAGCAGCCAGGAGTTAGGGGCTAGTGGAGTGTTTCCGAAATCTTGATGAGCAGGAGTGGGGTCCACGGGGACGTTATGGCAATACTGCCATAGCGTCGAGAGTGCCGATGGTCCAGCGTGGCAATGGCAGTATTGCCATAACGCCCCACAGGACCCCACTCCTGCTATCGCCATCTGGGTTTCGATCTACTAGCGCTAGAATTCGGAATGCGCGCGATGGTGCTGGAACGGGCACGCCGGGACTTGAGAGAACTCGAAATTCCTCGGCCGGTGCAAGGGCCTGGGCAAGTCCTGATTCGCGTTCGGGCCTGCGCGGTGTGCCGAACCGATCTCCACATCGTTGATGGCGAGCTCACCGAGCCCAAGCTGCCATTGGTGCTAGGTCACGAGATCGTGGGGATCGTGGAAGGAGATCATGGCGAGGGGCCGCTCAGGATCGGAGACCGTGTCGGCGTGCCATGGCTGGGTTGGACCTGTGGCGTCTGCGGCTACTGCACGACCGGGCGCGAGAACCTTTGCGATCGCGCGCGCTTTACCGGCTACAACATCGACGGGGGCTACGCCGAGTATTGCGTCGCCGATGCGCGGTATTGCTTCCCTATTCCCCTGCGGTACGACGACGCGCACGCCGCACCGCTGCTGTGCGCGGGACTGATCGGATATCGAGCCTTGCGCTTTGCTGGCGACGCGATGGTGACGAAGCGGTTGGGCATCTACGGCTTCGGCGCGGCAGCGCACCTCATTGCGCAAGTCGCCGTCGCACGAGGCCAACGTGTGTTTGCCTTCACGCGCCGGGGTGACGAGGAGTCGCAGGCGTTTGCACGAGAATTGGGCGCGGCGTGGGCAGGAGCGAGCGACGAATCGCCGGAGAGCCTCGATGCCGCGATTATCTTCGCGCCTGTCGGTGGGCTCATTCCGGCCGCACTCCGCGCCGTCACCAAAGGCGGTACCGTCGTGTGTGCCGGGATTCACATGAGCGACATTCCGGCCTTCCCTTATGACATCCTCTGGGGCGAACGGACACTGCGGTCGGTAGCGAATCTCAGCCGGCGCGACGGCAACGAGTTTCTCGCGTTGGCGCCGACGGTGCCTGTTCGCACCGAAGTACAATGCTTTCCTCTCGAGAACGCGAACGAGGCGCTGGCGGCACTGCGTTCTGGCCGTGTTCG
>QHUV01000111.1 GCA_003222065.1 Gemmatimonadota bacterium
CGCCGAGCGTCGCGTAGCCGTAAGTGTACGCGCTTCCGGCGATCGGAATCATCGCCGCGAATTCGGCGTAACAGAGGCCCGCGAAAAGGCAACCAACACCGGCGAGCACGAACGAGAGTACGACGGCCGGTCCCGCATACTGCGCTGCGGCCGTGCCAGTTAGAACGAAAATTCCGGCGCCTATGATTGCACCGATGCCTAGCGTCGTGAGATTGAGCGCACCGAGGGCGCGACGGAGCGTGTGTTGTCCTTCAGACGCGGCTTCCTGCTGGAGCAGTGAAATGCTCTTCGTCGACAACAAACCCATTGGATTCTCCGGGGGGAAGCGCACCTGTTGTATACAGCGGCGCAACGCGTGAAGTTCGCCGTGCGCCGTCCTGATTGTCAAGGGAGAAGAGGTGCTAGGTGACAGGTGCTAGGTGACAGGTGCTAGGTGCTAGGTGCTAGTGACATCTCCCTAGCACCTAGCACCTAGCACCTCACTCACACACTGTAGTTAGGCGCTTCCCGCGTGATCGTGACGTCGTGGGGATGCGACTCGCGAAGCCCCGCCATCGTTATGCGGACGAACTGCGGATCCGTGCGCAGGGATGCGATCGAGGCACAGCCCACGTATCCCATGCCACTGCGCAACCCACCCACCATCTGGAACAGCACGTCGCCGACGGGGCCCTTGTAGGGGACGCGTCCCTCGATCCCCTCGGGGACGAGCTTTCGCGGCGAGAGCTCGCCCTCCTGGAAGTAGCGATCAGCGCTGCCATCCTGCATCGCCGAAAGACTGCCCATGCCGCGCACCATCTTGAATCGGCGACCCTCGAGCAGGAACGCTTCGCCCGGGCTTTCCTCCGTTCCGGCGAGCATGGAGCCCATCATCACACAGGACGCGCCGGCGGCGAGGGCCTTCACCGCATCGCCGGAATACTTGATGCCCCCATCGGCGATGACCGGCACGTCGCCCGCCCCGTCAACCGCCTCGAAGATGGCAGTGAGCTGCGGAACGCCGACGCCCGTCACGACGCGCGTCGTGCATATCGATCCTGGCCCTACTCCAACCTTCACGGCGTCGACGCCGCGCTCGGCCAACGCACGGGCGCCTTCGCGTGTCGCCACGTTGCCGGCGATGAGTTGCACCTCTGGGAAGCGCTGACGAACGTCCGCGGTCGCATTCAGCACACCGTCACTGTGACCATGCGCCGTGTCGATGACAATGGCGTCCACACCGGCATCGACGAGCGCCTTGGCGCGTACGATGAAATCACCGGTGCTTCCAATTGCCGCCGCGACGCGAAGTCGCCCGTACTGGTCCTTGTTCGCGTCGGGGTACTGTCGTCGCTTGTGAATGTCCTTGACCGTGATCAAGCCGCGCAGCGTGCCTGTCTCGTCCACGACGGGTAGCTTCTCGATGCGGTGACGCGCCAGAATCTCTTCGGCCTCGTCGAGCGTCGTGCCGACAGGCGCCGTCACCAGCCGGTCACGCGTCATTGCTTCGCGCAGCTGTCGATCGAGATTGCGCTCGAACTGCAAGTCGCGATTTGTAATGATGCCGACGAGCTTTCCGTCCTCATCGACGATTGGGACGCCGGAGATGCGGAAGCGGTTCATCAGGGCATTCGCTTCGCGCACGGAGTCGCCGGGGCGGAGCGTAATCGGGTTGAGGATCATCCCCGACTCGGATCGCTTTACTCGATCCACCTCGGCTGCCTGCCGGTCAATCGACATGTTCTTGTGCAGCACGCCTATGCCGCCGGCGCGGGCCATCGCGATCGCCATATCCGATTCGGTGACCGTGTCCATCGCCGCCGAAACGAGGGGTATTCGGAGCTCGATGCCGCGAGTGAAGCGCGACGACGTGTCGACGTCGCGCGGATGAGTCACGGAATGACCGGGGACGAGCAAGACGTCGTCGAACGTGAGTGCCACGTCCGTGCGCACGCGAGGCGTGGTCGCCTCGTCCGTTGCCCCCTGAATACGCGAAAGCCCGCTGCCTCGTCGGTCGCGGGGCGCGGGCTGTGTCGGAGGTCGAGTTGTGGTCGCCATAGCGGAATGTAGGCGCGGGAGAGAGGGAAATCCAGTGAGCACTGTCACTTGGCGCGACACCTCATTGTGCTCACATTAGCAACTACTCGAGGCAGAAAAAAACCTGATCACGGATCACCCGCGCACATGCCTAACGGCCGATGACGCGCAGGCGGCGGCGAATGCGTCGTGGCAGGAAGAACGCCGCCGCGGCAAGCGCGCCACGAAGGTTCAGGTCGGCCAGGTCCTGGGCGTCGCCTCCCCAGTGATCGAGCAAAACCAGTCGACCTGCATTCGAGATCAATCGCTGAAGAGCGATGACCAGCAGATAGACATCGTCGACCTCGCCGATAAACGGAATGAAGTCGGGAATGAGGTCGACCGGCGTGATGATATAGGCGATCGCGCCGAAGACGAGCAACTTGTCGACAGTTGCGACACGACGATCGGTAATCAAGCCGAAGAGCAGCCGTACGAAGTTCGGAAGCTGCCGGATGTAGTGCATCACCGTGCGCTTCGCGCCACTGCGCGGCGCCTTCTCCGTTGGCGCGCTCGCGGCGCGGTTCGCATGTTGGGCTGTCTGTCGGCGTCGTGTCGCGGTAGCCATCAGAGTTTCTCCTCCCCACTCCCGGGGACTCGGGTGTCGCGCGCTGGTGACGATGCCTCTTGAGCAGGCGGCGCCTCGACTGGTGCCGTCGGTACCGCTGGCGACGAAGCCGCTGGCGTCGCGCCCGATGTGCGAGTCGCGGTCACGATGTCATTCGCGACCGAACGCCCGGCAGCCAGCGCGCCGTTCAGTACGTTCGACGCGCGGTTCATGAGATTCATCGCCTCGGCAATCGTCGTCGCTGAGACCTTTCCGGCCCGTAAGCGATCCTCGACCGCCTCCGTGAATCGCGTGAATGCCGTCGTGCCAGAAGACTGTTTTTCCGCGTATTTCGATTCGAGAAACTCGACGTAATCCAGGATTTGATAGCCGCGTTCATCGGCCAGCGTGTCCAGTTTTCGCACGATGCGGTCGCGAAGGTGCTCGTTCATTGATTGCGGTCCTCGTAGAGAGTCGCAGGCGACGCGACATGTCGCCGCGAGATGTGGGGTGCGAGCTTCATGCCGAAAATAGAAAAGTCGTCGCATTCGAACCGCGCGACGACTTTGAACGTTCTGCTCAGGCCCTTTTGGCAAGCCTCGCAACGGCATGACCCGCGCTCAGCCCCGCCAGCGTGACCGGTGCCCGCGTGCGTCGATGTGAACATAGGGCGTACGGTAGCGATCGCTCGTATAGATACCAAGACCGCCGACGAGGTCCGGATGCATCTCCTCTACAGAATCGACGGCGCTGGCGACGATACGACTGTCTGACCGCGTAATGCGTCCATCGCCGTCAGCATCGATCACGATATCCGCAGCGTCGCCATACTGGTGGCGGCTGTCGCGAGCAGCACGTTCTACCTGAGCGTTGTGGGCCGGCGTGCGGAAGCCTGAATGCACGTCGAGCGCCGCCATCGACTCGGGTGACACACCGCGCATCTTGGCGACTTCCGCGACGACCAGCTCGAGCTTGTCCAGGAGACGCGGATTGAGGGCGACGTACTTCGGCCAGACTTCCGCCTGGCCGTCGTGTGTGATGAAGTCGCCGAGGTGAAAATGCTTGCTCACGCTGAGCCGCACGTCGCCTTGGCTAACCTGGAGAAAGCCTTCGGGCTCGTCGTGCCCGCCGAGGCGCTCGGCCAAATACGTGCCTATATGGTAGCCGTTCAGCACTCCGGCGGCCTTCTCGGCGAACGGGACCATCACCGCGAGCGTGGGCTCGCTGACTCGCTCCCTCGTGATGACGGTCGAGTCCTGAGCCCTCGACTGATGGAGGAGAACTAACTGGTAGAAGCCAGCCCGGGGCGGAGCAACGATTGTGGCGCCAGCAAGCGGCACCGGCTCAGTGACCGCCTCGCCGTCCGCGACGGCCGCCCATTGGTACTGAAGTCCGGTGGGGTCTTCAGCGACAGCGAGGGGAAACTCGATTTCCTGTCCTGGCAGTGAGAAACGTAGCTTGACCTCGCGACTCGTACCGAAAGCATCCGCGGAGGCCCAAGCGTGTGGTCTCACAAACTGGGCGAAGGGATTGTGCGGTGCATCGGGCGCGTGCACGAACTGCATGGCCCCAATCGCCGCCGCGCCAAAAATTGTTCGCGATGCCCAGATCGCGCCGCGCGCGGCCCTCCGGCGCCTGGAGATTGTGGGTGCCGATGCCGGCCGCTCTGCGGCCGGCATCAGGATCTCCCCCAACGTGCGCGCCAGCCGCGCACGTCGACATGAGCGAAGGGTCCGTGGTTGCGCGTGCCGCGATAGACGCCGACTCCGCCGGCAAGCTCTGGATGTTCCTTCTCGACCTGCTCGACGGCGTGCAGAATCATCTTCGCATCGCGCGAGTCCACGCGGCCGTCGTGGTTCAGGTCCGCCATCCGGCCACTGCCATTGTCGATGTAGACGTCGGCGGCGTCGCCATACATGTGCCGACTGAGCTCGGCGCGACCGCCGACCCTCCCGCCGTGTCGGTTATACCACGGCGTGCGGAATCCGCTCATTACCGCCATATGCTGCACTTTGGCGCCGTTCTCCTGAAGCTTGGCAATGACCAATTCGAGCTTGTCGACGAGATCTTCATTCAGGACGAGGAACTTGGGCCAAACGTCTCGCTGATCGTGGGTCAGAAAATCGGCGAGCCTGAAGTGCTCCGAGATCTGCATGTTCACGTTCTCGGTGGTGACCTCGATGAAGCCGTCTGGATTCTCGTAAGCGTCAGTCGTTAAGCGGCCTCGCTCGCTTGGCCAGAACCCGATTCGGTAGGCGCCAACGCGCCCCTTCTGCTTGTCGGTGAATGGGCGCAGAGCAATGAAAGTGAATGGGTGCGCGAGAATACTGTCGGGAAGCAGGTAGAGACCCGGGCGCTCCACCGCGGAGTCACCGAACAGGCGTGCAAACAACGGCAGGGCGAGCGTGGCGCGGGCGCGGGTGACGAGCCTCATGAGGAGCTTACCGCTTCGACCACGCAGAGAGTCGTCGATCAGTCGAAGGTTGCTGGTCCGAGAGCTTGCGGTCGCGCTCGGCACGGAATCATGGGTCATGACGGATGGCCGGGTCGCAGGCGCACCGAACGCCAAGGCCGGCGCGGTCGCAGCGCCGATCACGATGCCGAGGCATAGCAGTGTGAGCGCGGCGCGGATAACGCCGACTCGACCGGAAACCGGCATGATCGGAAGAACCTCCTAAGGCAGGACGACCAGCGGAGGGTGGGGATAGCCGCCGACGTAAACCACGCTACGTCGATGAGTTAGGAAAGCTCAGCGACGTGGGACACGATTGTCTGGTGGCGTGGAGTGCCAGTGGCACCCCACGCCCTTGTTGCGGCACAACTTAACAGGATTGGCCGCCAAAGCATTAGACGTCTCGGCAGGAAAAATCGTTGCAGACTGACCGACCGGCCAGTTCGAGGCTGATAGACCCGCGTGGAATCCGCCGCGTGCGGCTGGGGTTCCACGTGCTTCACACAAGACCTGGCCGCTGCAGCTTTGCGCGCTGGAACGGCTAGTAGATGTACACTGGCGTGCCGACAGGCACGATGTTGAAAAGCGTCTCGATATCTTCGTTACGCAGCCGCACGCAGCCGTGACTGACCGAGCGGCCAATGGAGTTTGGGTCGTCCGTTCCGTGAAGTGCGTAGCCATCACCGAGGTTCAAACGGAAGGTGCCGAGCACTCCCTTGTACTTGCGCTGTCGTGTGCCATATGGCGGAATGATGATATTGCCGTTGGCCATGATCTCTTTGCCTTCGGTCGCCTCTAGCGGCTGCATCCGGCCATCGGCCGTGCGCTTTACGACGTCGCTCCCATCCACGGTGATCTGGCTGCCGTCGGCGAGAGGGATGCTCTGGCCACGGCTCAGGTGAACCAGCCCCAGCCCGCGCTTTTGTGCTTGCTCTACGAAATGCCAATCCGGGGGAACCCATTCCGGATCCTGTTCCTTGGATTCGACCAGCAAGCGCCCCCGGGGCGTCTCGAAGCGCCAGTGGCTTCCGCCGCCGCTTTTCTCGAGGATTTTGCCGCTCCCGGTCGCAACCTGCGTGGTGAACAGCGTCGAGTCGGCGAGCTTGAACCAGATTCGATGATCGGCGATCGAGACGACCACGTAGGGCTTGTCGCGAGTGGGCGCATCCGGACTACTCGCCAGCATCTTGTTCAAGCTGTCGCTGGACTCGCCAATCTCGCGTCGAATTTGGTCGAGGAGCCCCGTGTTGTGGTTGTACACGATGCGACTGATGTCGCGGCGGTAACGAATGTCGAGGGTGTTGGCGAACAACAGCGTGCTGGCGACGCTGACGATGACGACGGATGCAATGAGGATCCAGGCGATCCTCCCACCACTGCGAACGAACCGAATCAAGCCCATCTTGTATGCTCGCCGTTAGGCATCAATAGAAGTAGACCGTCATTCCGGCTTTGAGATTCGCCGCAATCGCCTGTAAGTCGGCGGCGCGCGTGCGAATGCTTCCAGGAAGGACGTACGTCGAATCGTTGAGCGGGCCCACTGTCGGCAAGGAATAGATCACCGTGCCGCCCACGAGAACCACCGCGGCTGGTCCGAGCGCCCCTTTCAGCGCGCGACTGGCGGGAAGCGCGAGCTTGCGGTCCGTATAGACCCAGGCGGGCACCTCCCAGGCATCCGATGCGCCGAGGATGCGCTCGACGGTACGGGTGCCTCGCGGAGCCACCATGTACACGGTGTCCGGCGGCGTACCGACACGTCGCTCGGGCCCGACCTGAACCGGCATCTCGCGAAGCAAGGCGCCCTCTTGCTCCAGATACATGACGCCGCTGTCGACGGGAATGGCGAGGTGAAGCTGTTTGTCGATCTGTGCCTGCCGCCTAACGAGCTCGATCATCATCCGAACCTTGTTCTGCTCGTTCGAAAGGATCGCGTCGGCCTGTTGCCGTTGGAGCGCCGACATGCTTTCCCGAAGGCGCGCGTCCTCGTCGACGTAGCGCCCGCGCTTCCGCACCAGCCAAACGTCGAGTGCGATCAGGACGACGAGCGCAAACCCCATCGTTGTGAGAATGCCCGGATACGCGCGCCGAAATTCGCGCCAATGCGGTCGGCGGCGTTCCGGAAATTGCGGACGCGGCGGAGTGGTGAAGAGCTCGGGCGTTTGTTGTTCCATCGTGTCGTGCTATCAGGTTTCGGCTGGGAGCGAGCTAGATTTCCCGCCCACACTACACCGGCCTGAGCGCCGGGTTGGACTGCCGGAGCATCAAATCGGCAACAGCGAAGTTGGCCACCTGAACTTGGGCGCTGGACGCGTCGTGATGCAGGACCTCGTGCGGATCGACAGGGCGATTGCCGACGGCAGCTTCTTCCGAACCCAAGCCTTCGTCGATGCATGCCGTAGAGCCAAGCAATCGCAAGGCACGGTGCATCTCGTGGGACTCATCGGCAAGGGCGGCGTGCACGCATTTGATCAGCATCTTTTCGCCCTTATCGATCTGTGCTCGAAGGAGGGCGTGCCACGCCTGGCGATCCACGCCCTCCTCGACGGCCGCGACACCATGCCGCGATCCGGACTCGGCTACATGCGCGAGCTATTGGAACGCGCGACCGGACGGGCCGTTATCGCGAGCGTGAGCGGACGCTACTACGGGATGGATCGCGACAAGCGGTGGGACCGCACGGAAAAATGGTATCGAGCGGCCGTGCAGGGGATCGGACCGACGGACGACGATCCGCTTCATGTCATCCGCGCTTCGTACGAGCGAAACGTCACCGACGAGTTTGTGCCACCGACGGTAATTGTCAGCGGCGATCGCCCCGTTGCGCCGATGCGCGACGGCGACGTCGTCATCTGCTTCAACTATCGCGCGGATCGCATGCGGCAGATCATTCGCGCGCTGACTGATCCCAATTTCGACGGCTTTGATATCGCGGGGCGACCGTCCTTGTACGTCGTGACGATGACGTCATACGACCGCACGTTCGACGTACCGGTCGCCTTCCCGCCGCAATCGATGAAGAACATCGTGGCGGAAGTGGTGTCCAAGGCAGGCAAGACGATGTTCAAGACGGCCGAGACGGAGAAGTACGCGCATGTGACATACTTCTTCAACGGGGGCGTCGAGACCCCATTTCAGGGCGAGGATCGCTTGCTGGTACCGAGCCAAAAGGTGGCGACCTACGATCTCTGCCCTGAGATGAGTGCCTTCGGCCTCACTGATATATTGTGCGATTCGATTGAAAAAAATGAGCATGATTTCACACTCTGCAATTATGCAAATGGTGACATGGTCGGTCACACGGGCTCGCTGCGGGCGACAATCAGAGCGGTCGAGACCGTCGATCATTGTCTCGAGCGCGTGGTTAAGTCCGCGCAGTTGGTGGGCGCTCGGCTGCTCGTCACCGCCGATCATGGCAATTGCGAGATGATGATCGATCCGGAGACTGGCGGACCGCACACTGCGCACACGACGAACCCGGTGCCGTTGATCGTGATCGATCCGGATGGCGATCGGCCACTACGTGGCGGTGGCGCGCTCTGCGACGTGGGGCCGACGGTGTTGACCATGCTCGGCCTGGAGCGGCCGCGCGAGATGACGGGAACAGACCTGAGACTGCAAGGAGCTCGTTTGTGAAGTTTCGTGTCTCGGCGCTAATAGCGCTTCTGACCATTGGATCGACCGCGAGCGCGCAGGTTGGTTATCCCCCGGCGCGCAGTCCCTACCTGGATCTGACGTACTCGCAGGAGCTCACCGCCATCTTCGGCTACTACGTCGGCCGGGAAGACCCCGCCGGCGTCGCACCGGGGAACGGCTCCCTCGCGGGTGTGCATTACGAGTGGCGTGCCGGTGGGCCGGCACATCTCACAGGTGAGATCGACGGCACCCGCTTTGCACTCACGTGGGGCGCCGCGCTGCGCTACGTGCCGAGGGGCAGCAGGTATCAGATTCGCGCCGATTTCTCGAATCGATTGACCTCGATCAGATATCCCGACGACTATTTTCGCCCACCGACGGCTAGCGTTCCGCCGATTCTCACGGGGAAAGACCAATCGGTGTGGAGAAACAATCCTGCATTGACGATCGGCCTCTCGTATTTGTTCTCTCGATAGAACCGTAACTGGCCGAGAAACGCGCACAGAGGTAGAGCCATGGCTCGCGACTTCGAAGACGTCAACGACATCGATGATCTGAGTGATGACGAGCTGCGAGGGCTCGTGCGGGAGCATCTGGCATCGGACAGCGCGCTCGATATCGATGACCTGTCAGTACACGTGCGCGACGGTCTGGTGAGACTCGAGGGGCGAGTCGGCACGGACGAAGAGCGTCGGATCGCGGAGCACATCGTCACCGACGTTCTTGGACTCGAGAATTACGAGAACAACATCTTCGTCGACCCGATGCGTCGCGCGGCGAACCCAGAGGCAACCGACGAAAACCTCGCCGAGGAAGAGGCCACCGAAGGAAGGCTGCTCGGCGATCGTGCCGTCGGGATTAGCCCCGAGGTCGAAGAGCGCGTCGATAATGAAGACGCGATGCTGTACGGCACGACTGATGTTGGTCGCGCCATCGAAGAAGGTACGGCGTGGATTCCACCGGAGGCCCCGACGCCCGAGGGCGTTCCCGGTGAGGACGAGCGCGGCGAGTTCGGCGAAGATCATTGACGGAGCGCGAGCGATAGAGGATCGGGGTTAGAGGCAGGCCTTATCTTCCGTCTCAATGCCCGCCCACCTCACACGGCGCGTCACCTTCGCCGCGGCGCATCGCTATCGCATCGCGACGTGGTCCGATGAGCGCAACGAGCAGGTCTTCGGTGCCTGCGCGCGGCCGAGCTATCACGGCCATAGTTACGTGTGCGACGTGACGGTCAGTGGCGAGATCGACAGCACGACAGGGATGGTCATCGATCTGGGACTCCTCGACCGCATTCTGGACGTCGAAGTGCGGCAGCGCTTCGACCACCGCAACATCAACGTCGACGTTCCTGAGTTCGGCGAGGGCAAGCTCGTCCCGACTGGCGAAAACCTCGCCCGGTTCATCTTCGA
>QHUV01000112.1 GCA_003222065.1 Gemmatimonadota bacterium
CAACACGGTGAACTCGAGCTCGAGTCGGGCGAACTCGATCTGCATCGGCGGATTCTCGAATCCCGCCTCGTGCACGAGCCACTCGTAGATGTCGCGATTGTCCTTGAACTCGAGCGTGCATAACGAGCGAGTGATCCCCTCGAACGCGTCCGACAAGCCGTGCGCAAAATCATACAGCGGGTAGATGCACCACGCGTCGCCCTGCCGATAGTGATGCGCGTGACGGATGCGCAGCAGCAGCGGATCGCGCATGATCATGTTCGGATGCGCCATGTCGATCTTCGCACGCAGCACGTACGCTCCGTCCGCAAACTCGCCCGCCTTCATCCGGCGGAGCAGATCGAGATTCTCACCCGCGGACCGCGTACGATCGGGGCTATCGATGCCCGGCGCCGTCACTGTGCCGCGATTGACGCGAATCTCCTCCTCACTCTGCGAATCGACGTACGCCTTCCCCTTCCTGACCAACAGCTCCGCGATGTCGTAGAGCTGCGCGAAGTAGTCGCTGGCGTAGTAGAGGCCATCCCACTCGAAGCCAAGCCAACGGACATCCTGCTGGATCGCTTCGACATAGCGTACGTCTTCGGTCGTTGGATTCGTATCGTCGAAGCGCAGATTGCACCGCCCATCGAATTCCCGGGCGATTCCGAAGTTCAAGCAGATCGACTTCGCGTGGCCAATGTGCAGAAAGCCGTTAGGCTCGGGCGGAAATCGCGTCGCCGGCGGCCGGCCAAAGCGGCCGGTCGCAACGTCTTCGGCGACAAGCTCGCGGATGAAGTCGCGTTTAGGCGGAGCGGCAGTCACGGACAAAAGGTTAGGACTAAAGGAAGTTAAGAAGCGCGTACCTTGGGCCGGAAGCATCAAAATGCTATCGTACGTTTCCTGACGACCAGGCGGAGCGCACACACCATGACGGAGAACCTTCGATGCAGCGCGCCGGCGATGCTCGTCGCCTTGCTCACGCTGGCCATACCTGAAATTAAGACACGCGCGCAAGCGCCGGCCGCCAAGCCGGCCACGCCGCTCGTGTTCGTCGAGAACACCAACAGCGGCGACGTCTCCGTCATCGACGCGACGTCGTTCAAGGTCGTCGGGACCATCCCGGTGGGACTCTCTCCCGATGACATCGTCGCATCCCCCACGGGTGACGTGCTCTACGTGAGCCGTATCGTGCACCGCCAGGACGGGCGTCCAACGGGAACGGGCGAGGTCGTGATGATCGACGTCGCGACGCGAAAGGAGCTCGGACGGGTCGCCTTTCGGGGCGTGCCGAATCACCTGGCAGTGTCACCGGACGGCCGTCGCGTCTACGTCACCATCGTCTCCGGCAACTACGTCGACATCATCGATCCGGCACGCCGCGCTGTAGTGGACAGTGTCGACGTCGGCACCGGCCCCCACGACATCGAGGTTTCGCGCGACGGTAAGACGGTATATGTCGGGCTCATTCGCGGCACCGACGTCACCGTCTTCGACGCCACGACGAATCGCATTCTGCGGAAGATTCCGTTCGGTGCGAACGTCCGGCCAATCGCCGTTTCGAGAGATGAGGATCGGCTCTACGTCCAACTCTCGCAGTTCTACGGATTCGTCGTCGCCGATCCACGCTCGGGAAAGATCCTTCGACGCGTCGTCATGCCCCTGCAGAGCGGGACGAAGATGCCAGATACGCTTCCGGTCACGACAAACCACGGCATCCGCATCACCGCGGACGGACGCTATCTGATTGCCAACGGGAGCATGGCCGATCTCGTCGCCATCTACGCGCTACCCGATCTTGGTCTCGTCGCCACGATACCCGTCGGGCGCGACCCGAACTGGGTGGCGCTCAGCCCGGACGGCCGGCGCGCCTTTGTCAGCAATCGCGGCTCGGATGACGTGTCCGTGATCGATCTCGACGCACGCAAGGAGGTCTCGCGCGTGAAAGTCGGACGCTATCCGCAGCGCATGGCCTCCGTCGTCGTGTCTCGTTAGGCACTGTGAGCTCGCGCCGGAGATTCCTCGCCGACTCCGCCCGCATCGTCGCTGTCGGCGCCGCGGCGGCGGGTACCATCGGCTGCGAGATGGAGCCGAAGAAGCCGCCCCTGTTCGAGGCCACACTGGACGTGTCGGCTCTCACCTCTGTCGGCGCGACGCTGGTGAGTTCCACTGCTGGATTCGACGGCGCGCCGATTCTCGTCGTACGCGATGCGCCGAGGCAGTTCCATGCCCTATCGATGCAGTGCACTCACGAGGGCTGCCCGGTGCAAGCACCCGTCGCCGGCGTCATCTCGTGTCCTTGCCACGGCTCACAGTACGATCTCGAGGGCCGAGTCCGTCGCGGACCAGCGCAGCTCCCACTCGCCCGCTACGAGACCGAATACCATCGGTGGTCGAAGCGCCTCACTGTGCGCGTCGATGCTTGACCGGGAACCCAACGCAGGCGGGCCGAGCTTTGTAGCTTCTTAGGCTCCAGATGTAACTGCGAACACCTCAATGAACGCACGATGTCGATCCGTCGCCCCCTCGCCGCGCTGCCCGTCGTCGCCGCTCTCAGCATCGCCGCCAGCTGCCACTCCAAGCCTCCCGCGGTCGTCGTCGCCCCGCCGCCCCTGAGCGATTCCGCGACCGCCGCGTTACGGTGGATCGATGCGCACGCCATTCCCATTGCGATCCTCGACTCCGCCCGGCCTCCTGGCGATCGCACACCATTCCTCACTTTCGTCGGCAATTCGCGCGTGCTCGGGGTCAGTGAGCTCGTCGAGGGGACGCGAGAATTCCCACAAATTGTGCAGGCAATGCTCGCGTCGCTCGCGGATCGCGGCTTTCGCGGGATCGCCGTACAAGCGCCCATGGCGGAAGCGATGGAGCTCGATCGATACGTGCGAACCGGCGTCGGAAACCCGAGCCAGGGGTTGCGCGTCCTGGGTCCGCACTGGCATACGCAGGACGTGCTGGGAATCGTCGAGTGGATCCGCGCATACAACCGCAACCGCGCGAGCACGGAACAAATCCACTTTTCCGGCTTCGAGCTGCCGAGTGCGGGCCATGCGCTGCGGGTGCTCACCACTCTCTCGGACAGCGTCGCTGGCAGACCGCTGAACCTCTGGTTGCGCCAACAGCTACAGTGTGTTTCCACCGGAGAGAGCGCTGCCTGGGGACGTGAGGGTCCCGCCGCGGACAGCACCTTCTGGAATCGCTGTCGCGGCGCCACTGCGGCAGTCGTCGACAGCCTCGTCGCTCTGCGCGCGCGGGTCGCCAGCACGCTTCCTAACGCCCTCGCCAACTTGACATTCGCCGAGCAGATGGCACGTCTTGCCCAGCACGACGCGGACGTCGGGCTCCGCCGGCTGCCGCGCCAGCAGGCGGTGGCCGAGCATATCCTGTGGCTGGCAAACGGCCTTGGGCCCGACGGCAATCTCCTCGTGTGGGGTCGCGACGTGGAATCGGGCCGCCTAACGGGCGAAGGAGGGCTCGTCCAGTCCGCCGTGCCGCTCGCCAGCACGCTCGGCGATCGCTATCGGAATCTCGCCTTCACCGCTGGCCAGGGCGTCGTGCGGGCACAGCCGATCAACGTTGGCCAGCGAGAGCCTGGTGGCGAGACGAACATGCGGCTTCGTCCGCCGCGGCGCGAATCGTATGAGGATGTGCTCAACCGCGCGGCCGGCGAGCGTCTCTTCGTCGACATGCGAGGCCTCGGCGCGGACACGGCCGGGGCGTGGCTCAAAGGTCCGCACCAGGCTCGCCTGGTCAGCGGCATCTACTCGGACAATGCCCTTGGCGTCTTCGAGACGTCGCTGCAGTTTCCATCATACTATGACGGCGTGCTGTTCGCGAAGCACGTGACCGCCGCCATTCCTCTCAAGCATTGAGATCAATCTCATGTGTCGGAACATCAAAACGCTGGCGAACTTCGCTCCGCCGGCGACGGACGACGAGATTCGCGCGTCAGCGCTGCAATTTGTCCGAAAGTTGAGCGGCACGACGCGTCCGTCGCGCGCGAACGAAGCCGCGTTCAACCGCGCCGTCGACGAAGTGACCACGGCCGCCGATCGGCTCATTGCATCGCTCCAAACGACCGCTCCGCCGCGGAACCGTGACGAGGAGGCGCGGAAGGCGCACGAGCGCGGGGTGAAGCGCTTTGCACGTGGCGCGTGAAGCGCCCCACAACTAATCGCCGAGCACCGAATGTCGCCCAAGCTCCGCGCCTGGTGGTTTCATCGACAGGGTCTCGATGGCTCCCTGCGGAATGCGAAACCCGCCGACGTCTTGGAGCGCGCCGGGTGGTCACGATCGGTCGGTGGCGCTGGACCGTACCTGACGCTCTTCGCGCGCGCCCGCACGACTCGGGAGGCGGCCGACGCCGCGGCAGCGAAGCTCGCAATTCATGAGCTGCCGTCGGCTCGGGGATGCACGTACGTCTTGCCGGCGCATGACTTCGCGCTCGGTCTCAAGGTCGGTGAGGATGCCGCCGCCGCGCCGATGAAAGTCGCGTCGAGGCTCGGCGTGACGGAGAAGGAGATCGCGAAGCTCGAGCGCGCCGTCCTCGATGCCCTCGCTGGCGGTAACGCCCTCGATCCGGACGCCATTCGCGACGCGACCGGCAAGGCGTCGCGCAGTCTCGGCGACGAAGGCAAGAAGAAGGGCGTCACGACGACGCTCCCGCTCGCCCTCGGCAGGCTGCAAGCACGGGGTGAGATCCGGCGTGTTCCGATGAACGGCCGGCTCGACCAGCAGCGATACAAGTATGTGAAATGGGATCCGAACCCACTCGCGACGTACCGGGCGTCGTTAGGTGATGCCTATACCGAGCTCGCTCGGCGATACTTTCGGTGGGTCGGCCCGGCGACGATGAGCGAGTTCCAATGGTTCTCCGCGTTAGGCGTGAAGGCCGCGAAAGAGACGGCGGCGCCGCTCGGCCTCGTTCCAGCGAAAGGGACCGATGACCGCTTTGTTCTTCCCGAGGACGCCGTCGCGTGGGAGGCGTTCGAAGCACCGACCGCCGCACATTACGCGCTCGTGAGCAGCCTCGATTCCATCGCCGCCGCGCGGCGCGATCTGCGGTCGCTGCTCGATCCGAAGGACACCAATCGGTCCGCGGTCGTCGATGCGAGCGAAAAGCCGCTCGGCGGTCTGTCCGACCTTCCGTCGCATGCCATTCTCGATCGTGGCCGAGTGATCGGTCTCTGGGAATACGATCTCGAATCGTCGGCGATCGCGTGGGGCACGTTCGGCGTGAAGAAGAACAAGGACCTCGACGCCGCCGTCGAGGAGACCGAAGTATTCGTGCGCGATCAGCTCGGGGACGCGAGGTCATACAGTCTCGATAGTCCGAAGAGCCGGATAAAGAGGGTCGCAGCGGTGAGAGGGCTTCGGTAGGCGGTCGAGGGAGGAGAGCGAGCCGAAAAGAGCGAGGCGAGAAGGAGCGGGCCTAAAAGGACGGACCGACGTTCTCGGCCCGTCGTTCTCGGTCCGTCGTTCTCGGTCCGGTCTTCTGCTGGACATGGCCCGGCAATCCGACCAACTTTTGGGCGTGCTCCGCTCTCCCCTCACCCGCATCCGCAAGCTCTGCCTCGATCTCCCCGAGGCGCAAGAGGTCGAGGCGTGGGGGGAGCCAACGTTCCGGATCCGCAATAAGCTCTTCGCCATGTATGCCTCGTCAGGCAATCACCACGGTGCTGGGCGGCCCGCGATCTGGATGAAGGCGCCGCCGGGTAATCAGGACATCATGGTTCGCGCTGATCCCGAGCGCTTCTTCGTGCCTCCGTATGTTGGTCCGAGTGGATGGATCGGCGTTCATCTCGATGGAAAAGTGGACTGGAAGGAGCTCGACATGTTACTGCGCGATTCGTATCGGCTCGTCGCGCCCAAACGCCTCGCGGCGCGAGTGGACGACGCATGACGCCCGCCGATCACAGCGAAGGGAAATGGGCGGCCGCGTTCGCGCCCCGCTCGCCTAACGAGAAACGATACTGGCTGGTCAAGTCGGAGCCCGACGTCTTCTCGTTCGACGACCTGCGCGCCGCGCCAAAGCAGACGACGCAGTGGGACGGCATACGCAATTTTGCCGCGCGGAACTTCCTCAAGGACGGGATGAAGCGCGGCGACCGCGTGTTCTTTTATCACTCGAGCTCGAATCCGCAGGCGATCGTCGGCATCGCCGAGGTCGCGCGTGAGGCATATCCTGATCCGACGGCGACCGATCGCAAGCACGCCGCCTTCGATCCGAAGTCGGATTCGGCCCACCCGACCTGGTATGCCGTCGACATCAAGGCAGTCGCGTCGCTTCCGCGCCCGGTGACGCTGACGGAGATCAAGGCGAACAAGGCGCTCGCCGACATGGCGCTGGTCCGCATCGGCCGCCTCTCGGTTTCTCCCGTGACACCACGCGAGTGGGAGGCGATCGTCGCGATGGCCGAGCACTGATGGCGATTCGCGTTGTCCGCCTGGGTACGCC
>QHUV01000656.1 GCA_003222065.1 Gemmatimonadota bacterium
CGGCACGCGCACCGACGTGAGTGGTGGACTGGTGTACTGCGCGATCGGAATGTCATCGAACCCAACGACGGCGATCTCCTCCGGTACTTTGACACCAACTTCGCGCAACGCGCTCAACGCACCGATCGCCATCGAGTCGTTCGCCGCGAAGATCGCCGTCGGCCGCAGCGCCGCTGGCAATCGCGCCAACGCTTTCGCCGCGCCATATCCCCCCGATTCCGTGAAGTCGCCGTCGATCTCCATCAACGGGTGTCGCTCGACGCGTGCTGCCTCGAGCGCGGCGCGATACCCACGCCGCCGCTCCTCGGCATCGACGTTGCGCGCCGCGCCGGCGATGAACGCGATCCGCCCATGCCCGAGCGATAACAAATGCTCCGTCATCGCCGATGCGCCACCGACGTTGTCGATCTTGATCGCGTCGAAACCCGGCGCGCTCGCGGCGCAGTTGAGCAGCACGACGGCGGGACATGCCGCCAGACTCGAGCGCAGCGTCCGCTGATCAAGGTCCGGCGACATGACGATGAGTCCGTCGACGCGTCCACGCATCGCGTCGAGGGCCGCCTCGAGTGCCTGCTGTTCAGAATGCGAGCTCGACACGAGCATGTGATAGCCATAGCGTTGCGCCACGAGGTCGATGCCGCGAATCACCTCGGAAAAGAACTCCCCGTATAGGTCAGGAAGTAACACGCCGATGGTGTGGGTGCGACGCGTGATGAGGCTGCGTGCGGCGCCATTCGGCGCGTAGCGCAGGCGGCTCGCCACCTGCTCGATGCGCTGGCGCGTCTCGTCGCTCACCGGTCCGCTGTCGTTGAGCACACGCGAAACCGTGGCAACAGAGACGTCCGCCAGGCGGGCGACGTCGCGAATCGTGGCTGACCGAGTGCGAGAACGCGGAGGCGTGTGAAGCTCCCAACGGGTGAGCGCCCGCTACAACTCCTCTCCGGCTGGAAACGTTTACAGTGGACGCCCAGCCTGTCAAGGCTGTGTCACGAACTGGTCTCGACCCGTTGCACGCGCGCGGCGGTCGAGGACGTGATACGGCGCGCCGTCACGTCACGCGGCGCCGACGCACCGGCCCGCGCCGCGGCCTCTGCACCATCGGGCGTCGCGAACACGCCGAAGACCGCGGAGCCCGAGCCGCTCAACATTGCCGGAAGAGCACCCGATGAACGCAACGATTCAACGTAACCCGAGATCTCCGGATGCCGGCGACTCACGACCGGCTCGAACTCATTCTGCGCGACCGCCGCGACGCCTTCCCACGTGTCCAGATCGGCTGGGCTCAGCACCGCACTGCGCGACTCGTAAATTCCCCGATCATTCGCGAGCCAGGCGTAGGCCTCCTTCGTCGGCACGCGAAAGGAGGGAATCACAATCACCACGCGTCGGGCAGCGAGCACCTGCAGAGGAAGGAGCCGATCGCCACGACCCCATGCCAGTGCCATCGGGCTGTCGAGCGTCATGAACGGCACGTCAGCGCCGAGCTTGCCACCAACTTCCGCAAGCCGACGCCCCAGGGGCGCCGGTGACAGCGCGTCGAGAGCGCGGAGCACGGCACCGGCGTCCGCGCTACCACCGCCAAGGCCGGCGCCAACGGGAATGTCTTTCGTCAGCTC
>QHUV01000657.1 GCA_003222065.1 Gemmatimonadota bacterium
CGGTGAGCGTCAGCACGTCGGTCTCGAGCTTGAGCTGCTTGAGTCGCTCCTTGTGCTTCACGCCGAATCGATGCTCTTCGTCGACGATGATGAGACCGAGCCGTTTGAAGGAGACGTCGGGACTCAGGAGCCGGTGAGTGCCGATTACGATGTCGATCGTGCCGTCGGCGAGCTGGGCGAGGACCGCCGTCTGCTCCTTCGGCGTTTGAAAGCGGCTGAGCATGGCGACGCGCATCGGAAAATCGGCGAGCCGTTCACCGAAGGTGCGCGCATGTTGATCGGCGAGGATCGTCGTCGGTACGAGAACGGCGACCTGCCGCTCGGACTGCACCGCTTTGAAAGTCGCGCGCACGGCGACCTCCGTCTTCCCGTAGCCGACGTCCCCGACGAGCAAGCGATCCATCGGCCTGACGGCTTCCATATCGGTCTTCACCTCGGCGGTCGCTTTTCGCTGATCGGGCGTGTCCTCGAACAGGAAGGCCGACTCGAGCTGACGCTGCCACGCGGTGTCCGGAACGTGCGACGGGCGCGTCGCCATCTTGCGTCGTGCATACAGATCGAGGAGCTCGACGGTCATCTCGTGAATTGCCGTGCGCGTTTTCTCGCGCTGCTGGCCCCACCGTTTCCCGCCGAGCTTGTGCAGTCGCGGGGGTGGTGAGTCTTCACTCACGTCAGACGCTGATCGAAAGCGCTCGAGCTGGTCGATTCGATACAAGGGCACATTGAGCCGATCGCCGCCCTCGTATTCGATCACCGCAACTTCGATGGTACTTTGGCCAACGAAGATCGTCTCGATGCCGCGGAAGATGCCGACGCCATGCTCGAGATGAACGACGAAGTCGCCCGGTTTGATCGCCAGCGTATCGATGGCAATACCGGTCACGTACTTGCGCGCGCGTCGAATGCGGCGCTCGCGACGGAAGATCTCGTGGTCCGTGAGGATGCGCAGACCGGGCTGCATGTCGCGCGACGGCACGACGAAGCCGCCATCCAACACGCCAATGGACAGATGCGCGGGAGATGGCGCGTACTCGCCGTCGTTCAGCAGCTCGTCGAGCCGCTCGCACTGTCCCTCGTTATCGCACAGGATGATCGTCGTTAGGTCGTCTCGGACGAGGCGCTTGAGCTGTCTGATGTCGCGGTCGGGGCACGAACAACACCGTGTCGGGCGGGAACAAGCTCGTGATCGAGAGACGCTCGACGGTGATCGCATCATCCCGGACTTGGCCGTCGACGGGCAGAATGAGCGCCAGATCGACGGTCCGCGTCGACCGTTGCGTGTTGATGTCGAAGTAGCGCAAATCAATGATTTCGTCGCCCCACAACTCGGCGCGGACGGGCTCCGGCATGCCGAACGAGTAGACGTCGAAAATGCCGCCGCGAATGCTGAATTGGGCGACGTCCTCGACCATCGGTACGCGCTCGAAGCCGATCGACTCCAGATGCCCAGCGAGGGATTCCAGGCGGTGACTACCGCCTTTGCGCAGCTCGATCCGTAGCTCGCGCAGCGCCCGCGGCATGCGGGTTCGCTCGAGCAGCGCCCGCGCCGTCGTGATCAGCACGTGGATGTCGGCCCGCGTTAGGCGCTCGAGCGTCTCGACGCGCTCGCCGGCGACCTCCATGTGCGGCTCGGCCTCGCCGAAGCCTTCGCGCGGCGGGTACAACGCCACGGGCGTCTCGTCGACGAGCGTTCCGAGATCGGCGAGCCAGCGCTCCGCCTCGGTGACGCTTTCCGTAGCGACGACAAAGAAGCGGTTCGTCAGCCGCCGCGCGAGGGCGGCGAGGATCGACGCGTCCGCCGAGCCGGGGAGCCCGCCGATCGTCCGGCGCTCACCGGGCGCCGGGACGGTGTTCAGCAGGCGGACGAACGCCGGCAGACGCTCGATCGCATCGAGCAGAGTGGTGAGTGCCATCGATCGCGGTGCGCTTCCTCGTTAGGCGGCGGCCGCCGGCGCGGCGCGGCGCCTCGTGCCGACGAGCAGCCCTTCGATGATGAGGAGGGCGAGCGCGGCAAACAGGAGTGGCTCGGAGATCGAGCGGCGTGCCGCCGAGCGGAAGGACAAATTCGCCAGCTGCGGCCGATCCGGCGCGGTGAGCACCTGCCGCGCATGGATGCGCCGCGCGACGTCGCTCCCCGTCAAGCGGTCGAGCACCGATTCGTTAGGCTCGGGATTCACGACCAACGCGCCGACGCGACGCCCCGCCCGCTCGAGAAAGTACGTGCCGGCGCGCGACGGCGCTTGCAGGTCGTCGCCGAACGTCGATCGCGCCCCGCTCAGGTCCTCGATCGCGTCGGCCCAGCGGGGACGCGCGAGCGGCTGCCCGGGGCTGGCCTCGATCGTTCCGCCCGGCTCACCGACGAGGCGCTCGGTGAGCACCGTCGCCAGCCACGGCACGAACGCGGCGCGCACCGGAAAGCTCGTTGCCGTGGGATCGAGTGGCGAGGCAACGATTGCATAACGAGGACCGATGACGATCCAGGGCTCGCGCCCGATGCGGGCAATCGTGTCCGCGTCAGCGCCGCCCTGCGCCATGAGCTCATAGCGAACCGTGGCGGACACGTCCACGAAGGAGCCGCTCTGCGCGGAGTCTGAGGCCGAGGATGGCCGGTGAGCGCTCGTCACGCTCGTCTCGCCGTGATGCGCCGCGCCGAAGCGCCACGGCACGGCCGCGCGCTCGAGGGCGCGATTCGCGGCGCCGAGCCGCACGGGATCGCTCGGCGCGAGAATGAGCGCGGGCAAGGAGGTCAGCTCGTCAGCAGACACGACGGCGATATCGCGGCCCTCGACGACGCGTCCACTGCCCTTCAATACGTCCACGGCGCTCCGCGCGAATGCGCCTGCCGACGGTGCAACGGAGACACCTGGTGGCGCGCCGATCCAGACGGCGAAATGACGCACATTGTCGCCCGGCAGCTCGTCCGGCTCGAGCTCGATCGTGCCGGCAAGCCACCCGCGCTCTGGAGGCGCGGCGCGGATCACGACCTCCTCGCCCGGCGCAGCGGTACCGCGCACGATCGAGCGGCCGCCGAGAGTAATGCGATAGGTCGTTGAGTCTTTGCTCATCAGACGCGCCACCACGGCGCCGCGCGGCGTCCACCGGTCCGGACGCGCATCGGCGCTGACCACGGCGTGGTTGGCGGGCGGCGTCCCGCCCGGCAGCCACAGCACCACCTGCACATCGCCGACGTCGACATTCTGCGTCCATGCCGTGCGTTGGCCGTCGGTGAGCAGGATGATCTGGCGCGAGTCGAGGCCGCCCGAGCGCACGGCGGCGCCGGCATGCGTGCCGCGGAACTGCTCGAATAGCGGATGGCCGTCGACGACGACGGTCGTGCTCAAGGAGTTGTCGAGGACAATGGCGAGCGCGGTCGGCCCGTGGCCGGCGCCGGCGAGCCGAATGACCGGACGCGCCGCGGCGCTGGCAACGAAGAGCACGATCGCCACGCGCAGCAGCATCAGCAGGATGTTGCGCAATCGCAGTGAGCGACTGTGCTCCTGTTCCGCTCGGGCGAGATAACGGGCGGCTGGGAAGTCGATGCGCGTGCCGATGCGCCGCCGCAGCAGGTGAATGAGCAGCGGTACGAGCGCCGCGGCGCCGAGCAGAAGGTAGAGAGGGGCGAGCAAACTCATCGCGGTTCTCGCCTCATTATGGCAGTGCCTGACGAGCGGCGAAGGCGCGGCGCAAGGGTACCCCGAATGGCGCGTCTGTGAAGATCAACTCGTAGCTCGCGCCGATCGACGAGAACATCGTGCGCCACTCACCGATCACTTCGTCGACCGTCTGCCGATACGCGGCGCGCACGTCGGCGACGCTCGCGGCGATCTCGAGCGTGGTTTCGGAATCGACGAACACGGCCTCGCCGCCCGTCGGGAGATCTCGCTCCGTCGGGTCCATGAGATGCAGCACCGTGACATCGTGTCCGGCAGCGCGCAGCCCCCGAACGGCGCGCTCGACGTCGGGGATGTCCATTAGCAAATCCGAAACAAGGATGATCATGCCGCGCCGATTGATGAGCCGCGCCGCCTGTTCGAGCGCGATCGGCGCGGACGAAGCACGACCCGCGCCAGCTTCCTCGAGCGCGGCGACGACGCGCCGCCACTGGCCATTGCGCGCCCGAGGCGGAACGGCGCTGCGAATCTCGGAGTCGAAGCGCACGAGGCCGACGGCGTCACGCTGCCTGAGAAGAAGCAATGCGAGCGCGGCGGTGAGCTGTTCGGCATAGGCGAGCTTCGTGAGCCGCACGGACGCCGAGTGTTCGGCTCCGCCGAGCTCGTTCAGCTCCGTACCGCTCCACGCCATTGATTTGCTTACGTCCAAAACGATACTCGCGCGGAGGTTGGTCTCCTCCTCGTACTGCTTCACGACCCAGCGGTCGGAGCGCGCGGCGATCTTCCAATCGATGTAGCGTAGGTCGTCGCCCGGCTGGTACGGACGATACTCGGCGAACTCCACCGAGAATCCCTTGCGGGGCGATCGGTGCAGTCCAGACATGAAGCCGTCGACGATCCAGCGAGCGACGATCTCGATTCGACCCAGAGCCGCGAGGCTCG
>QHUV01000658.1 GCA_003222065.1 Gemmatimonadota bacterium
ACGAACGCATCGTTGAAGCCGCCGCGCGTGCCATCCGGCGCAGCGGCTACAAAGGCACTGGTGTCGCCGACATCATGAAGGACGCCGGCTTGACGCATGGCGGATTCTACGCGCACTTCGGTTCGCGCGAGGCGATGCTCGCCGAGGCGGCCGACCGCGCCGGCGCTGAAGCCGTCGCGGCGTCGGCGCGCATCGCCGGCTCCGCGTCGCCGCAGCGCGCGCTGTTGGAGCTGGTGCGCGCGTACCTATCCAGGGCGCATGTCGAAGACATCGAGAGGGGCTGTCCGGTCGCCGCGCTCGGCTCTGAGATGCCGCGACAGGCGCCCGAGGTGCGACGTGCCGCCACGCGCCGCATCAAGGAGATGATCGATCTCGTCGCCCGTCAGTCGCCCGACTGGGGGCAGCCGAACGCGCACGAGCACGCGCTCGTCACCGTGGCCACGATGGTCGGCGCATTGATTCTGTCCCGCGCCGTCGACGACGCCAGGCTTTCCGACGCGATGCGTGAGGCGGCGTTGAAGCACCTCGCCCGCGCCCGCGCCTGACCCCACCCGCACCCGAACCGGCTCTCCGCTCGAGCAGAAATATGATGCTCATCATACAAAGGATACAGTGAACCCACCCACCGTGAGGACATTATGAAGATGAACGGCAGGACAGCGCTCGTTACGGGCGCCTCGTCAGGCATCGGCGCCGCCACTGCGGAGCGGCTCGCGATGGCTGGGTACAAGGTCTACGGCACCAGCAGACGCGGTGCGCAAGCGGGCAAACGACCGTTCGAGATGCTGCCGCTGGACGTGACTGGCGATGACTCCGTCCAAACCGCCGTCGGGGAAGTGATGCGCTTGGAGGGCCGCATAGACGTGCTCGTGAACAATGCCGGCTTCAGTGTCGCCCCTGCCGGAGCCGAAGAGAGCTCGATCGAACAGGCCCGGTCGATCTTCGATACGAACTTTTTCGGGATCGTTCGGATGACGCGCGCTGTCGTGCCCCACATGCGACACCGAGGGAGCGGCCGCATCATCAACATCGGCTCCGTGCTTGGTTTCTTACCGATGCCGTACGGGGCGCTTTACGCCGCGACCAAGCACGCGATCGAAGGGTATTCGGAATCGCTCGACCATGAGCTACGCACGTGGGGGATCCGCGTCTCCGTCATCGAGCCTGCGTACACGAAGACGCATTTCGACGCGAACTTTCTGGAAGCCGACTCGAAGCTCGACGAGTATCGGGAGGTTCGTGCGGCCGTGGGCAAGAGGCTGAAGCAGGTAATGGCCGCTGCCGACCAACCCAGCGTCGTCGCCGACGTCGTATTGCAAGCTGCCAGCGCAGCACGGCCGAAACTCCGATACACCGCCGGTGGCGTCGCGAGCCGTCTGCGCTTACTTCGCAGATTCGCGCCCGCCGGGGTGATGGATGCTGGGATTCGAAAAGACCTGCAGCTCGACATGACCATGGGCGCGCGTCCATGAAGGCTGCAGTTATCGATCGTTACGGGAGCAATGAGCTTGTGCAGGTGAAGGACATCGCCGTCCCCGTGATAGGCCCAATGGATCTCTTGGTTCGAGTACACGCCGCCAGCGTGAATCCGCTGGATGTGAAGACGCGCGATGGAGCGTTGAAGACGCTACTGAAATACCGGTTCCCGCTGGTGCTCGGCAATGACCTATCGGGCGAGGTCGCCGACGTAGGCGCACAGGTGACGCGCTTCAAGAAAGGCGACGCGGTCTACGCGCGTCTGGACAAGGAGCGCATTGGAACGTTTGCGGAATTTGCAGTGGTCCGCGAAGGCGCCGCCGCCCTCAAGCCCACGAACGTGACGTTTGAAGAAGCGGCCTCACTTCCTTTGGTTTCGTTGACGGCATGGCAAGCGTTGGTGGAGATTGGAAAGCTCGGGGCCAAGCAACGGGTATTGATTCACGCGGGGAGCGGTGGCGTTGGAAGCGTGGCCATCCAGTTGGCTCGCGTTCGCGCGGAGCTGGGGACTCAACCCGATCATCGTTCTGGCGATCAGCGTGATGTCTCGAAAGGCGAACGCCGCGGCGCGGCGCCACAAGGCGCGCTACGAGTACCTTTTCAGTCGCGCGGACGGCGCACAGCTGAGCGAAATCACGCGGCTCGTGGAACGGGGCGCCATCAAGCCGTTGGTCGACAAGGTGTTTCCGCTCGAGCAGGTGCGTGACGCACTCGCCTATTCCGAGTCTGGGCGGGCGACGGGAAAAGTTGTCATCAGGGTGGCGTGAGCAGTTCGCATAATGCTTGACCCATTCCTTACACACATCTGCGCCAATCGTCTTGCGTGTCGCGCGCCGGCGTTGGAACGTGCGTCCATGAGACGATTGATGCTCGGTTTTCTCGCGGTCGCTGGCTGCGGCCCAAGCCAGCCCGCCGAACACTTCGGGTTCATCACGCGCCTCGGCAACGACACTATTTCCGTCGAGAATGTTGTACGTCGCGGAGACACGCTGACGATCGACGGGGTCGACCGATTTCCGCGCGTGCGACAGCGGCACGCGAATATCACGCTCACACCCGACGGCAGCATCCGCCGCCTGGTCATGGACATCACGACGCCGAGCGAGCCCGCAAATGAGCGCGTGCGACACATTGTCGCTGACGTGACTCGCGATTCGGTGCTCATGACGAAGCGCGATAGCGCCGGCTACACGCGCTGGGCGTTCTCGCACGGCTCGGAGCCCGTCGTGGCGCACGTGCCGCAGATGTACAGCCTCTACGAGCTCTATTTCTCGGCGGCACTCGCGCGACCGGCGGTATCGACTACACCCGCGGCTGACACCGTGCCGCTGCGCCAATTCTACATCGATCGCGAGTTCGACCGTTTCCCGCTGGGACACGCAACCGTGCGCCGCTTGCCCGGCAACAAGGCGGACGTATGGCATGATTGGCTCTCCGGCGTCGGCGAGGCGACGCTCGACTCGAGCCATCGATTGCTCAGGTACACTGGCGCGCGAACGACGTACAAGGTGGACGTCACGCGGATCAGCGAGCCGGCGAACATTCAGGCGATCGGTGCGCAATTCGCGACGCTCGAGACGAAAAACGGCGTATCGCAGTTGAGCGTTCGTGACACCACGCGCGCACGCATCGGCCCCGCCACTTTCGCCGTCGACTACGGGCGTCCGCTCGCGCGCGGCCGGAAACTACTCGGCGGCGTCGTGCCGTTCGACTATGTGTGGCGCACCGGAGCGAATGCGGCGACACAGTTCAGGACTTCGGCGCCGATCACGCTTGCAGGGATCGCGGTACCGCCGGGGACGTATACGCTGTGGACCATTCCCCGCGAAAAGGGTGGTGCGGACCTGATCGTCAACAAGCAAAGCGGTCAGTGGGGCACCGACTATGACGGCGCGCGCGACCTCGGCACGGCGCCTATGCAGACGGAGACACCGAGCGCGCCGGTCGATCGCTTCACGATTTC
>QHUV01000113.1 GCA_003222065.1 Gemmatimonadota bacterium
CAGGAATAAGCATGTACGCGAAGTACGTCATCACAGGCTGCGCAAAGAGCGCCGTGCCTAACACCGGAACGCGCGAAAGCACCGGAATCGCCACGGCGGCGCTCGTCGAAATCGAGACAGCGGCACCGCCACCGCCGTACAACGCGCGATAGAGAGTACCAGTCGTACCGAGCGCGAGGAGTGTCAGCGCCGTGCCGGTGATGATCTGATCCGCGCCCAGGCCTAACGTGCACGCCGCAAACAGGAGCATAACGAGAACCCCCGATAACACGGCCGTCGAGTAACCGAAGGCCGTTCCTCCATGAGTCGCGCCGAGAAACGCTCCGAACGCGCCGCCGAGAATGACGCCCTCGAGCCCGATGTTCATTAGACCCGCTCGCTCGATGATCAATTCTCCACTCGCAGCGAACAAAAGCGGTGTCGCGGTTCGGATCGTTCCCTCCAAAAAGGCCGCCGCGAGTGTCGCACGCTCGACTGAAGCCGTCATGTCTCTGCCGGTTCTGACGTCGGCAACTGCTGGCCGCGGCGGATGGACATTCGCCTCGCCTGCGGCCAGGCGACGATCAATCCGAGGACGATGATCGCCTCGATCACCGAGACAACGACGGACGGAACGCCGGCGTCGCGCTGCATCGCCGTTGCTCCCGCTTCGAGCCCGCCGAACACCAGGCTGCTCGCGACTACGCCCAAGGGATCCAACCGCGCGAGCAATGCGACGGCGATGCCGGTATAGCCATAGCCCGGTGAAATGTTTTCGTACAAGGCGAATGTCACGCCGGTAAGCTCAATCGCGCCGGCGAGCCCCGCGAGCGCGCCGCTAACGACAAACGCCTGCGTCGTCGTGCGTGAAACGTCGATCATGCCTGCGCTCCGGGACGCATCGGCATTGGCACCGACAGCCCGCAGTCGGAAACCCGCAGCGGTGAATTTGAGAATCCACCACGCTGCGAGGGCTGCCGCAACCGCGATCAGAAACCCGGCATGAAGCCGTGACGAGGGCAGAAGGCGCGACAGCCGAGCGGCAACAGCGATGGTCTTCGACTGTGGATAGATGTGCAGCGGCTCCTGAAGAGGTCCGCGGACGAGGTATCCAACGAGATACAGCGCGATGAAGTTGAGCAAGATTGTACTGATCACTTCAAGCACACGAAACCTTGCACGCAGTAGCGCGGCGACTGCCGCCCACGCCCCGCCCGCGATCGCGCCCGCGACGAGAGCGAGTGGCGAGCTCGCGTAGCTCGCGCCGAGAACGGGCAACATGGATAGCGACGTCGCTGCCGCGGCGCCCGCGAGAAACTGCCCTTCGGCGCCGATGTTGAATACTCCAGCGCGAAAGGCAATCGCTACCGAGAGTCCGGTGAGCATCACCGGCGTCGCGCGAACGAGCGTTCCGGATGTTATTGCGTCATAAGAGCCGAATGAGCCTCGCCAAAGCGCGGTCATGGCAGGGCCGGCGTCGAATCCGAGAGCGGCGAGGAGGAGTGGAATGCCGAAGGCCACGCTGCCAAGCACGAAGAGGGCTCGCAGGACGGGCTCGGGAAGCCGCTGAGACCGTCGGCCTCTCACCGCTGACGTCCCGCGGAATCAGTGCTGTTCACGACGCATCGAGCTCGCGGAAGGCCTGATCGCCGGTTGGGCGGCGATCTGTTAGGATTTCCGCGATGAGTTTCTCCACTCCGGCGCCGACCGCGATTGTGCCGTCGCCAGCGACCGCAGTCGAGGATACCGATCCGCGCCGATGGCGCGTGCTCACTCTCCTCGCCGCCGCAGAGCTTCTAGGAATGTCACTCTGGTTTGCGGCGAGCGCCGTGTCATCCCAACTTGGCGCGCGTTGGCAGCTGAGCTCCTCCGCGGTCGGTTGGATTACCGCGATCGTCCAACTCGGGTTTGTTCTCGGCACGGCTGTCTCAGCGTTTCTGAATCTTGCGGACATTGTTCAAGCGCGCCGCCTCTTCGCTCTGTCAGCGATACTCGGGTCGGTTGCAAACGCGACAGTCCTCATCACACCAAGCTATCGAGGGCTGCTCGCCTGTCGATTGCTGACAGGCTTCGCCTTGGCTGGCGTGTATCCGCCGGCCATGAAGATGATCTCAACATGGTTTCGGGCACGTCGCGGACTGGCCGTCGGCACGGTCGTCGGCGCGCTCACCGTTGGAAAGGCTGGGCCATACCTCATTCATGCTGTGCCCGGAGCGGGGACGGTACCGGTTGTGCTGTCGGCGAGCATCGCCGCGTTCATCGCCGCGCTGCTAGTCCTTCTGTTCTATCGCGAAGGGCCGTTCCCATTCCCGCCGCGTCCATTCTCGTGGGGGCTCGTCGCGATCGTCGTGCGAGAGCGTCGTTGGCGGCTCGCGACGGGTGGCTACTTGGGTCACATGTTCGAGCTCTACAGCGCGTGGACGTGGATCCCAACTTTCGTTGCCTACAGCGCGGCAGTCATGGGAATGCCTGCTGGCAAGGCTCGCGACTCGCTCGCGGCGCTCGTTGCGTTTTGCGCCATCGCTATCGGTGGAGTCGGGTGCGTGTGGGGTGGAATCATCGCTGATCGGCGGGGACGCGAGTGGCTCGTGACGATGGCGATGGCCGCGAGCGGCGTCTGCGCCCTGCTCATCGGCTTCGCTTTCGGGAAGACGCTTTGGCTGCTGATACCGATCGCCCTCGCCTGGGGATTCTTTGTCATTGCCGATTCCGCGCAGTTTAGCGTTCTCGTAACTGAGTCCGTACCGCCGCACGCGGTCGGGACGGCACTCACCATACAGACGTCGCTCGGATTCCTGCTGACGATGATCTCCATTCAGCTCGTTCCACCGGTTGCGACGGCAATCGGCTGGCGATGGGCGTTCGCGATGCTTGCGGCTGGTCCGGCGGTCGGTATCGCCGCGATTCGCAGGCTGCAGCGTACGACCGTCAAGGCAGGCCAAGCATCGCCCTTCCCGCCGCCTCGCGGTCGTTAGGCACCTCGCGTAAACGGCCCTGATGCACGGCAACGACGCGAGTTGCGAGGCCGAGAACTTCGTCGAGATCGCTGGAATAGACGACGACCGCCGCGCCGGCCGCCGCGGCCTCGCGAAGGCGGGCATGGACCGCCGCCGTCGCCCGAATGTCCAGGCCGCGCGTCGGATTCTCGGCGACGATTACCGACGGACCGTCGCTCAGCTCGCGCGCCAGGACGAGTTTCTGTTGATTTCCTCCGGACAACACACCGGCAGCCGCATCGACGCTTGGCGCGCGCACGTCGAACTCTCGACTGAGCCGCTCCGCGACCACTCGCCGCCAGGGCCAATCCATGCGGCCGCGAGCGCGGCCAGCGCCCTTTAGCGCCACGTTCTCGGTCACCGAGAACTCCGAGATCAGCGCATCGCGCCCCCGATCCTCGGGGACGAGCGCGGGCTCGCCACGTCGATCGATCGTTCCGGTCGTCGGCACGGCACGTCCAGCGATTGCGCGAAGGAGCAACCGGTGCCCCGAATCTTCCAGGGCGGCAATTCCCAGAATCTCGCGCTGCCGTAGCTCCAGACTGACATCGGCAATGCGCGTGATCCCGAGCGCGTCGCGAACGCTTAGCGACGAGAGGCGCAGCACGATCTCGCCGGGAGCGCTTCGTGACGGCGTCGCCGTTCTTGGCGCCGACGCGCCGAGCATCGCGTCGGCCAAGGTCTCGACGGAGGCCGATGCGGCGTCCGCGGTCAAGACCGCGTTGCCATAACGAAGCACGGTGACCTCATCGGCAGTGGCAAGGGCCTCGTCCAACTTGTGTGTGATCAGAATGACAGAACCGCCGCGGTCTGCAAACGAGCGCAGCCATCCGAGCAATTCCCTGCCTTCCGCTGGCGCGAGAACGGCGGTCGGTTCGTCCATGATCAACACTCTCGCGCCACGCGCGAGCGCCTTGAGAATCTCGAGGCGCTGCTGCGCACTCACGCCTAACGATTCTGCCCTTGCCGTCGGATCGATCGCGAGCTGCGTCTCGAATGCCAAAAGGCGGACACGCGCCTCGGCGTCAGCCCGCGAGAAGAGACCACGCCCACCGAGCGCGACGTTCTCCGCGACAGTCATCGCGGGAACGTTCATGAAATGCTGATGGACCATCCCGATACCGGCGTCGATCGCGCTCGCCGGCGAGGGAAACCGGACCTCCTGTCCGTTCAGAAGAATGCGGCCCGCATCCGGCTGGATAAGTCCAAACGCGATTCGCATCAGAGTCGTCTTGCCGGCGCCATTCTCGCCAAGCAAGGCATGGACGCTCCCCGAGCGCACCGACAGACGTGCGCCGTTGAGCGCGCGCGTCACGCCAAAGTCCTTGACGATGTCCTCGACCTGAAGGGCCAGTCCTCGGTGTAATGGCTCTTGCACGCCGTTCAAAGCCCGGTCGGCGCATCGAGGAACTGCGCCTCGAGCCCGAATTCCTCGGCGGTGCGTCTCGCGAGGGCACGGACGCCTAACGTCTCGGTCGCGTAGTGACCGGCATACACGATCACGATGCCGACGTCCCGTGCCTGCACCGCGGTGTAGTGCGGACCCTCGCCAACGATCATCGTGTCGATGCCGCTCTCGAGCGCCTCGCGAATCGTGTCGCTGCCGGCGCCGGCGCCGGTGCAGATTCCCCACCGGAGCGTACGGCGATCGGGGAGAAATGGCGTCGCGACCACGTCGCCCCCCAGGCCGCGCGCGAATGCGCGCGCGCGATCGACCAACGTGCTGGTGCTGACATCGGAGATGCCACTTACGCCGACGTCGACGGTCTTGAATCTGGCGAAACCACCAGACGGCTCGATCCCGAGCTGGCGCGCCAGCAGCACGTTGTTTCCGACCTCCGGGTGGAGGTCGAGTGGCAAATGCGAGGAGTACACCGCGATGTCGCTCCCGATAAGTGCGGCAAGTTGCTCGTACACCGCACCTGTCAGCGGTCGGGCACCGCCCCAGAACATGCCGTGATGCACAAGCAACATGTCCGCCGCTACTCGCGCGGCTTCGCGCACTGTATACGTCGAAAAATCCACCGCGCACGCCAGCCGGAGGATTTCTTTCCGGCTCGTCAGCTGCAGGCCATTCAACGCGCCGGGGTAATCCGGAATCTCCGATGTGCGCAGCAGCGCATCCAGCCATTGAGCGATTACCTGCGCACGTGCCATGACCGATGGCCTAACGGCTGACAGCGGTGTTACTGGGGACGAGAAACTTGCCCTGGAGAATGAGCGCGCGCGTCGAATCGACGGCTCGACGTGTCGCGTTCGGAATGCGCGACGTTAGGCGCTGATTGAGAATGAGGTCCACGACCTGTTGGCGCATGCCGAGGGTGACGATGCCAGGCCTGAACGTATGGTCCTTGACCTCACGCGCCACGAGCAGAAAGGCGTGCGGCAGGTCGATCGCCACGCTGCCAATGGTAACTTCGGGGGCGATGTCGTTTTGGTTGGAGTTTGTGCCGAATACGTAAGCATTGCTCGCCTCGCGCACCGCTTGGAAAATCCCAAGACCGGCAGCATCGGCGTTCTGGAAAATGACGTCGACGCCACTGGCGAGCTGCGCCAGCGCTTGCTCCTTGCCGGCACTTACGTCGTCCCAGTTTCCGATGTAGCCGGTGACGATGCGCGCGCCTGGGTTGACGCTGTGTACGCCCTCGCTGAAGGCGCGAAAGCTCTCGCGGACGGGCGGCAGCTCAGTACCACCGATGACACCGATCCGACCAGATCGTGTGATCGCGCCCGCAATCATGCCGGCGAGAAACGACGGTTCCGCGAAGCCGAAGACCATACCGGAGACATTGCCGGTGGCGGTGTTCCCAGACGTGACAACGTACTGTGTCCGTGGGTAGGAAGGGCCGACGGCGCGTGCTGCGTCCTGAAATTCGAACCCATGGCCGAAGACGAGATCGTAGTCCTGATTGCCGTACTGCCTGAAGTTCTCTTCGAATTCCGCCGGCGTCTTGGTTTGGATGTGGCTGATCTTGGCGCCCAGTGAATCCCGAATGCGGACGAGGCCTTGGTATGCGCCGCCGTTCCATGACTGGTCTGTTATGGACCCGGGCGTGAGTAGTGCGACGCGTAAGGCGGGAGTGGTTGAAGAATCGCTTCCTTCCGGGTTTGCCTTGCCTGGACGGCAACCGTTGTTGATGAGGGTGAATGCGGTAAGGACCGCAATGTGGATCGGGGTGGAAAACTTCACGAGAAATCGCCCATGCGCCGAGCTAAGGATTGTATTGGGAAGCACTTACCGGCCTGTGGAAATGGCGTTGCCATTTGTGGACTCGATCCGCCGCGGCTTACCGCATATGGCGTCATAAACTGTTGATGATGTCATATGTATGGCGCAATAACGTAGACACGATGCCAGCATCACTCGAAATCGCCGACACCATCCGGTAAGATTAGATCGATGACCCGGTTGAGGTCTTCGGAGGAGTAAAACGATATTCGAACGGCACCCTTTGCGTCGCCTGCGAGATCGATCTGCACATCGGTCTGCAGGTACCGGCGCAATTGGTCCTCGAATCGGCGTGAGGCGGGATTGCCCTTCGACGTACCGGGCTGATGGGGCTTTCCGGTTTTAGGCTTAGAGTCCGACGGCGCCCGATTGGCGCGCGCCCGGTGCTCCGTCTGGCGAACACTGAGCCCATTAGTGATGGCCTCGTTGGCGAGGCGAACGGCATCCGCGCCGTCGAGGCCAGCCAAGGCCCGAGCGTGGCCGGCACTCAACTGACCCGCTTCGAGCGCTTTCTGTACTGAATCAGGAAGCGTGAGAACCCGAAGAAGGTTGGTTATCGTGCTCCGATCCTTGCCTACAGCGTCGGCAACCTCTTGATGAGTGAGTGAGAACTCGCCAAGAAGTCGCTGATAGCCCCGCGCCTCCTCGATAGCATTGAGGTCCGAGCGCTGAAGGTTTTCGACCAGTGCGACCACCAGAAGTGTTTGGTCGTCGAAGTCGCGCACGACGGCCGGCACGTCCTTCCATTGCAGGTTCGTCACGGCGCGCAGGCGTCGCTCCCCGGTTACGAGCTCGTACGTCTCCCCTTTTTTGCGCACCGTAATTGGCTGCAACAACCCGTTGGCGCGGATGGACGCTTCAAGTTCTGCAAGCGCTGCTGGATCGAATTCGCGCCGAGGTTGGAAGGGATTCGGTTTTATGCGGGCAGTGGCGATTCGCTGAAGTTCAGATGCAGCGGAATTGGATGGCTGGCTTGTTCCGATCAGGGCCTCTAAT
>QHUV01000114.1 GCA_003222065.1 Gemmatimonadota bacterium
TGCGACACCATGCGTTCGGCGTCGCCAACCACGAAAACCTTTCGATGCGCAAGCGCAGGAGACATTGCCGCGGCTCGCACTACCGCGCGCATGGTGGCGACGAATATGCCATCGCTACCTGAGGGCGGCGTGTACAGGCCGTTCTTCGCCGTGCGCTCCGCGATCGCTTGCGCATAGTCGTCGCGGACGTCCTCGCGCGACGGATCGCTATCCTTCAGGCGCGGACGCGGAAAAACCCACTGCAAATCCGGATGCGTCAACGCCAGGCTGAAGCGGCATTGAGGACAGGCTCCGCACGGCCGCGGCGCGGTGCCCGTGCAAAGAAGCGCCTGGCCAAGCCACAGCGCGAGGCGTTGTTTTCCGACGCCACGCGGACCGTGAAAGAGCATGCTGGATGGCAAAGCATCCCGAGAAATCGCGCCGGCGATTCGCTCACGGAGTCGCTCGTGGCCATAGAGATCGACGATAGACATTGGGATGGTGGCGGTCGGTACGCGCGCTGAAGATTAGGCGTGACTCGTCATCGCGACCAGCATGGCCGGCCAGACCTCGGCGACTCGGAGACATCATGGATCACGTTGCATCCCTCAGCTTCGCACTCCTCTTCACTATGGCGACGACGGCCCACGGCCAGCGGGCGCGTGCCCGCGATCTCGGAGTAAAGCCAGGTGTATTCCCTACTGGCCGCAACAACGCAATCACCGATGTTGTCGGCGTGCGCGTCGGGCATGCTACGCTGGTCCAAGGCGATTCGGTTCGCACCGGTGTCACGGCGATCCTTCCTCACGAAGGGAATCTCTTTCTCGATCGCGTGCCCGCGGCGCTGCATGTCGGCAATGGATTCGGCAAGCTGCTGGGGGCCACGCAGCTCGCGGAACTCGGTGAGCTCGAGAGCCCAATCCTCCTCACCTGCACTCTATGCGTCTGGAACGCGGCCGACGCCCTCGTCGATTGGATGCTGGAGCAGCCGGGAATGGAAAACGTTCGCTCCATCAATCCGCTGGTCGCCGAGACGAATGACGGAACGCTCAACGCAATTCGGTCTCGCCCTATTGGTGCGAAGGAAGTACGCGCGGCACTGGCGGCGGCAGCTTCCGGTGCGGTACTCGAGGGGAGCGTCGGAGCGGGGACGGGCACAATCGCGTTCGGGTGGAAAGGGGGAATCGGCACTTCGTCGCGCGTGTTGCCGGCGCCACTGGGCGGGTGGACGGTAGGGGTGCTCGTTCAGAGCAATTTCGGCGGCATCCTCCAAGTGCTGGGCGCTCCCGTTGGTCGAGAGCTCGGGCAGTACGCGTTCAAGCGCGAGACACAAGCAGCGAACGAGCGCGGGGATGGCTCGATCGTCATGGTGGTCGCGACGGATGCACCCATGTCCGATCGCAATCTTCGCCGTGTAGCGGCGCGAGCGATCATGGGATTGAGCCGTACGGGCTCGTCCGCCTCCAATGGTTCTGGCGACTACGCGATCGCCTTCTCGACCAGCACTCGAGTGCGTCGGGCAAACAACGCCCAGCGCCTAACGACGGAGGAGCTGGGCAACGACGAGATGTCCGGCGTCTTCGAGGCAACGGTCGAGGCGACAGAAGAGGCGATCTACAACTCGCTCTTTCAAGCCACCACGGTCAGCGGGAGTGGCCATACCGCGGAAGCGATTCCGCTCGACAAGGTTCGCCAGATCCTCGCGAAGTACCACGTCGCCGATCGATAGTCGGGTGCGCTTCCGTCGGCATGTTTTCTGACAGGAAGCGTCGCGTCTCGAGCAGCGAGGAAGCGATGGGTGGGAAGCGTCCCGATCAGCACAATATCGACCCGGCGGAAAGCGGCGCCACGGATTACAAGTGGGGAGAGGGCCACGAGGACCCCCACCTGATCGAGAAAAACAAGGAGAAGTTGAAGGAGAATCCGCACGATCAGCCGATGATTCCGAAATCGGGCGTCAATCCAGCGTTACGCGAGCTGAGAGGACGGAAGCACGCCAAGCCGGATTCTGCGGACGAGAAGTAGCAGGAGAAGGGTGTCAGGTGTCATTCTGAGCGCGGCGAAGGATTTGCCGGCGATTGGGGTAAACGCAGATCCTTCGTCGCTTCGCTCCGGAGGACACGGGATCGTTGCGCTAAGGGGACGGCAAACTGGCAAATCATGGCTTCGGCCAGGGACGACCTCCTGGCCGTTGCTTTGCATAACAAAGTACTTGCTTCCACCGCAGCCACCTTCTACCATTCTGGCCATGCCGCCCGTGATCCCCCTCCGGCCACCCCAGACCACGCCCCCGGAAATGCAAGAGCGGGCGATGGACAACCTGCGCTTCATCCGTGAAACGATGGAGCGTGCCGGCACCTTCACAGCCGTCTCTGGTTGGGGTGAGGTCGTTATCGGATGCACGGCTGTCATTGCCGCGCTAGTGGCATCGCGGCTCAGCCTCATCGGCTGGGTCGTAACTTGGCTGGTGGAAGCCGCAGTTGCCGCTTGCACCGCGGCGGCGTTCATGACGGCGAAGGCGCGTGCCGCAGGTATTCCGCTCATTACCGGTCCGATGCGGAAGTTGATTCTCAGCTTTTCGCCGCCGATGCTCGTTGGGATGTTGCTCACCGCATTGTTTGTCGCGCGTGGACTCGAGTCGTTTCTACCTGGCACCTGGATGCTGCTGTACGGCACCGGTGTGGTAACCGCCGGCACCTACTCGGTGCGTATCGTCCCGGTGATGGGCGCTGCCTTCATGGCCCTCGGCGCACTGACGCTATTCGTCCCGGCGACATGGTCTACGGCGCTCCTCGTCGCCGGTTTTGGCGGACTACATATCGCGTTCGGAACCTTGATCGCATGGAGGTATGGTGGCTAAACACGGCGCAGTTCCGGATGAGCGCGGCGACGGCGCGTCGGGTGGCGGCGAACACCGACGCGGCGAGTCGCGTGCGCGCGACGCGGCGCCGCTCCGCACGGTGCGCGGTAAGGCCAAGAGCGAAGGGCCGCTGGCTCTGGATCGGCTGATCCATGAGCGGATTCGCCTCGGCATCCTCAGCGCGTTGGCCGCCACCGACGCGGTCAGCTTCAACGACCTCAAGAAGCTGCTCGCTACCACCGACGGCAACTTGAGCGTGCACGCGCGGAAGCTCGAAGAGGCGAATTACATCGCTTGCACCAAGTCATTCGAAAACCGCGTACCGAAAACCGAGTACTCGATCACTCCCGCCGGGCGCCGCGCGTTCGAGCGGTATCTCGATCACATGGAAGCGCTCATCCGTGCCGCGCGCGAGCGTTGAGCGTCTACTCTCGAAAGGAACATGTCGCGGACTTCAACGGTGACGCTCCCTCCCACCTCGGGAATTCACGTCGGCATCATCATGGACGGCAATGGGCGGTGGGCCGCGTCTCGCGGGCTCCCGCGCAGCGCCGGACATCACGCAGGTGTGCGCACGGCGCGCGCGATCGTCGAATCAGCGGTGCGCGCTGGTATTGGAACGTTGACGCTCTACGCGTTCTCCTCGGACAACTGGAGTCGTCCGACGCCGGAAGTGAACGCGCTCATGCGCCTGCTCCGACGGTCGCTCCACACGGAGTCGAAGCGCTGCCTGGAGAATGGTGTTCGATTGACGATCGTCGGCCGGCGCGACCGGCTCCCCGCGGCACTGCGCGCGGCGATCGCCGACGCGGAGGCAGTCACGGCCCGCTGCCGCAACCTGCACTTGCGCGTGGCAATCGATTATTCGTCGCGTGACGGAATACTTCTCGCCGCGGAGCGTTATGCGCAGCAGATCGCGCGCGGGGTCGGTCCTGACTCGCTGACGAGAGAACATTTCGGGGAGCTGCTGGCCGAGGTGCATCATGATCCTCGGCCTGTGCGCGACGTCGACCTTTTGATACGCACCGGCGGCGAGCAACGATTGAGCGACTTCATGCTCTGGGAGTGCGCCTACGCGGAGCTGTACTTCACGTCGGCCATGTGGCCGGAATTCGGGGAGGACGAGCTTCGTCAGGCGCTGCGCACGTTCGAGTCACGAGAGCGCCGCTTCGGCGGCGTACCCGCGCAAGCGGCGAGCTGACTGTCCTGCGAGCGCAAGCGAACAGCAGTTCCTTCGCGTCGCTCAGGATGACAAGTGACTCTGGCATAGCGATGGGAGGGGGTGAAGATTCGAGCGTATGAGCCGAGTCACCTCATCCGCCGCGAGTGTTTTTCCGCATGCCAGCCCACACGCCGCTACGCCGGATAGGCCGCTGACGGGTCGCGGCGCCGAGCTTTCGATCCTCTCGAGCGCGCTGCAGACCGCGGACAGTGGATCTGGCGGGACGGTGTTCATCGCCGGCGAAAGCGGCATCGGGAAGACGCGACTCGCGGCGGCGCTCGTCGAGCAGGCCATCAAGCGCGATTTCAGCGTCGCCGTGGGGCGTGCATATCCGGTGGAAACTGGTGTGCCTTACGCCGTCTTCGCCGATGCATTGCTGCCGCTGCTGCGGGCGTTGGAGCCTTCGACGCTGTCCTTGCTCACCCGTGGCGGGAACGCGGAGCTCGTGCAGCTCTTTCCCGCGCTCGCGAGCGGAGACAGGCCGCTGACGGCGAACAGCGTGCGCGGCGATCCGTCGGAGCTGCGCGCGCGATTGTTATGGAACTTCACCCAGTTTCTAGCTCGCTTCTCCGCGAAACGTCCACTGCTACTCGTGCTCGAGAATTTGCAGTGGGCCGACAGCTCATCGCTCGAGCTGTTGCACTTTACGGCGCGCCAGATCTCTGCCGAGCGGATTCTCGTCGTGGGCACGTACAATGATGCCGAGCCGCGCGCGATCGATCGCCAGTCGCCGTTGCGCAGCATGGCAGGCTCGCTCGTCGCGCTAGGCGCAGCGCGCGTCATGCACGTCGGCCCGCTCGACGTCGCATCGACGCAGGAATTGGTGCAGCGGGCACTCGGTCAGCCGGCGGCGGGCGATTTGACGGAGGCGATCCATCAGCGCACTCGCGGCAATCCGCTCTTCGTCGAGGAAACGCTAAAGGCGCTGGCCGAAGCTGTAGGGGCGACGTCCCGCCAGCCCTCGGTGGAGGACCTCCTCGAGCTCAAGCTCCCGCAAACGATTCGCGACGTGGTGATTGCACGCCTTGGTCAGCTTTCGCCCGAAGCGCGACGTCTCGCCGATCTCGCCGCGGCGATCGGGACGCGCTCGACGCACGACGCGCTGGCGTTCGTCAGCGAGCTTTCAGAGAACGCATTGCTTGGCGCGCTGGACGACCTGCGCCGCGCGCGCGTGATCGACGAGCACTCCGAAGGCGGCGAGATCGTGTACGACTTTACTCATCCGCTGCTCCAAGAGGCGCTGTACACGGAACTTGGCCTCGCACGCGCGCGCGGGCTCCACGCGACGATTGCCGAGTCGCTCGAGGCGTATTACGGGGTGGACGCGAACGCCCATGTCGACGAGTTGGCGTTCCACTACGTGCGCGCCGACGCGCGGCGCTTGGCCAACAAGGCTGTTCAGTATCTCCATGCGGCGGGTATGGAGGCGATGGCGAAACATGCCAATCGTGAGGCGGCCGACTACCTCGCCGCGGCGCTCGATCAACTCGAGCGAGCCGGGACGCGCGACGACGAGCGAGCCATCGAGCTCACCCACGAGCTCGCGCGAGCACGCCAACGATTGGGCGAGTATCAAGCGGCGTTCGCGCTCTGGGAACGCGCGGCTCAGGACGCGGAACGACGTGGCCTGCACTCGCGACTGGCGACGATTCAGCGGAACATGGGCATGGTCGCCTACTGGAGCGGCCGGCACGAAGAGGCGTTGACGCATTACGACGCGGCGATTGCCGCCGCGGTGGCCGCGGCCGAACCGGCGATCGAGGCGAGAACGCTGCTCGCCAAAGGGATGTGCCTGCAGGGCGTGGGGCGGCGCGACGACGCCGAACGGGTGGTACACTCAGCGCTCGCGATCGCTGAGCACTCGGGCGACGCGGGGTTGTTGGCGCGGGTGCATCGAGCGCTGCTGCTGCTGTATGTCTGGACCGGGCCTCCGCAACTGGCGAGGCGGCACGGCGCGCGAGCGATTACGTTGGCCGAGCAGTCGGGCCAGCGGGGCGTCGCGTGGTCGGCGCACTGGGCGCTGGCGATGCTCGGCGGACTCACGGCGAGCGTCCAGGACATCTCGCACCATCTCGCCGAAGCGCAGCGAATGGCCGACGAACTACGCTCGCCTTTGCTGCGCGCCTGGACCGCCGAGGTCGCGATCGAGTACTACGCGGGCATTGGTGAGTGGGAGACGGCGGTCGCGCTCGCCGAGCGTACGCTGACGGCGGCTCGATCGTTAGGTCAGCAAACGCTCATTCCGCGGTTGCTCGTCTGGCTCGGGCTGCTGTATTTCGGGCGCGGCGACGTGGAGCAGGGCAAGCGGTGCGTCGACGAAGCATGGGAGCTCTCCGGCGCCGGTCGGGAGTCG